>CBJNAT010000078.1:0-8426 GCA_966434585.1 uncultured Gammaproteobacteria bacterium
TGCTCTTGTGTAGGGCGCAATCCACTACGCGGCAAAAGCAGGGCGCACCCGCCACCCTCGCGTCGTGCAAGTGATCGGTGCGCCATTCACGCGCGTGGCGCACGCAAACACGAGTCGTCACCAACTGCTGTTTCTCGTGATCGGCGAAACGGCCCGGCGCGCCGATTTCGAATTGCAGGGCTACTCGCGCGCGACCAACCCAGAGCTCTCGCGCCTTGCCGATGTCATCTACTTCGACGATGTGACTTCCTGCGGGACGGCCACAGCGGTGTCGTTGCCGTGCCTGTTCTCGGATCGGGGGCGACGCGAGTTCGATCCCGATAAAGTCGGCGAAACGACCAATGTGCTCGACATGCTCGTGGCGGCGGGTGTGAGCGTGGAATGGCTCGATGCCAACTCAGGTTGCAAAGGTGTGTGTACACGCGTCCCACACACGCAGTTCTCCGGCAGCCAGCGCGGCGATCCGCTGTGCGACGGTCCGTACTGCTTCGATGAGGTCATGCTGCGCGATCTCGACGCACGGCTCGCCAAACTCGATCGCGACGCAGTCGTCGTGTTCCACCAGGCCGGCAGTCACGGGCCGGCGTATGCGCAGCGCTATCCGCAGCGCTTCGAGGTGTTCAAGCCGGCTTGCCACTCGAATCAGCTCGATGAATGCACACCGCAGATGATCGTGAACGCTTACGACAACTCGATCCTGTACACGGACCACAACCTTGCGCAGCAGATCGCCTATCTGCAGCACCTCGCGGATCGCTGGGATGGTGCGCTGCTGTACGTGTCAGACCACGGCGAGTCGCTGGGGGAAGCTGGTGTGTACCTGCACGGCATGCCGTTCGCTTTCGCGCCCAAAGAGCAGAAACAGGTGCCCATGCTGATGTGGCTATCCAGAGGTTTTCGCGCGAGCAACAGTATCGACGCGAATTGTGTACGCGCCAAAGCGCACCAACCGTTGTCGCACGACAACGTCTTTCACACAGTGCTCGGTGCGATGGGGGTGCGTACACCGTTGTATCGCGAGGGGTTGGATATTACGGCGGGGTGTCGCGCGAGGCATGAGGCCTAAGGCTGGAGGCCTGAGGCCTGCTTTCCTGATCACGCCTCAGGCCCTAAAACTTCTCCAATGTCTCGACATTGATCTGCACCTTGTCGATGGAAGAGCCGCCATCGAGCGGCATCGCGACATCCACGTGAATGACGTTACCCAGGCCGGATCGACTGTTGCCGATGCGCAGACCCACGCCGATGTCTTTCAACAGACCCCGGCTGTCTGTGCCGAGCGGCGACTGGCCCCACGTGCGACCCATATCGAAGAACGCTGCACCGCCGATGCGGAACAGACGCCACGGGTACCAGTCCGTGAAGTAGCGCTGCTCCAGCGTGAGCAAGGCTCTCGCCGTGCCTGACTGATATCGCAGTGGATAACCGCGTAACCCGGTATCGCCGCCCAACAACAGCTGCTCATCCAGATCGATGCGCTGCCCCACCGCGCCGTCGATCATCGCGTAGAAGAGCGCTTTGGAGGACTGCTGCACGTAATACCGTGCGCCACCCTTCAGCACCGTGTTCTCGAATTCCCCGCCGCTCAGACGGCCCTTGAGTTCCGTCGCGAACAGTACGGTGGTTTGCTCGCTCGCTTGCACTGCGTGAGATGCCTGTGCCGAAAACATCAGGGCGTTGCGTGTGGAACCGAGACCGGTATCAGCCCAGCCCAAGCGGCCATAGAGGCGAGTGCCGAGGAAGAAGTCTTCCGTGCGGCCGATTTGATCGCGGTTTCTGAACTTCTGAAACTCATCCTGCAGCACTTCGAATCCGATCCATGGATAAACGAACTTGCGGTCATCGGGAATCAACGTGGTACCCGTCCAGTCGGGTGCTGCGTCGTAGCGGCGATCGTCGTACGTCGCGCCGAATGTCCAGCGTCGGACCCACCCTCCGACCAATCCGTTCGAGAATCCGCCATACGCGGAAGCCTCGCTGCCGGTGCGCCGATACTTGGCTCGGATGTGGCCTTCGTCATAGACGTCCTGGATGAGCTTGCCGTCGCTGGCTGTAGCGCCGACCGCCCAACGGGTATCGAGTGCATAGAACGGGCGATCGAGCTTTAGCCAGCGTCCATGACCATCGCTGTTGTCCGAGTAGGTCGCGTCGAGAATCGTGTGCCCATCGAACAGATGCGGATGTTTCAACTGCAAGGAGGTGCTGTCGCGATCGACATCCGATTCGCGCGATGCGAACAGCGCGATGCCCGTGCCCATGAGGTTCACCTCTTCGAGCTGCACGCCCGTCGTGCTCTTGCCACCCTTGCGGCCGAACGACACACCGGGGTTGAGCGTCCACACATCCCGCGTCGTGACTTCGATGTCCACCGTGCCGTCATGCCATCGCACAGGCACGATCACTGCATCGAACAGATAGCGGGTCGCGCGCAACACGCGTTCCGACTCGTCCAGTATTCGTTTGGAGTAGCGGTCGCCGGGTTTGAACAACAGCTGTTCGCGGATGACGTTCTGCCGCGTGCGGATATGCAGACGATTCGCGAGCCGATAGAGGGACTTGTTCTCGTGTGGATTCGACAGATCGAAAATGTTCTCGTTGTTGATCGTGACGGTGCCGATCACTGCACCCGCGGCTTCCAGCTCTTCGGCGATGGGGATGGGCGTTTCAGGCTGTGGCGCTGTCAGGCTATCGGGTGCGCTCGTCGCCGATGGATCAGATTCCTCAGCTCGCGAAGTCGCTGCCGCCAACAGCACGACCAGCGCGCAGCGACAGATCCGACGGGTACACGAGCGAACGGGCGGCAAGGGACGAGAACCCCCAAAGAGCAGCAGCGTGCCATTCGACCTGGCGTGCATTCGTCGGTTCGACGGCCGCAGTGTGCGCCATCAATCGAGAATTGCCGATGCGTGCAACCCAACCACGCCTTGTCTAGCCTGGATTCTTTCGCGTTCCGGCGTCTTACAGTGTGAACGGCTGCTCAGTTGCCGCTCTGGGAGCTCGCGGCCAGCCTGGGTTGACTGGGCCGGCGGTCGATAGGCGTGCCGATGCCGGTCTCCTCGAGGCCGTCGATCGTGTTCACGTGGGAGCCGCGTTGACCTGCGTCAACTGCTGGAACTCGCGCACCTCCTAGAGTCAGTCGCCTCTACTACTGCGGAGGCAGCGTGCTGCACGAGTTCATTCCGGCGCCGGAGTTGGTGCTGTTCGAGCCCGTCATCGAGGAGATCCAGCATCTCAAACGCAAGCGTGGCGCACTGATCCTGGCTCACAACTATCAAACCCCAGAGATTTTCCACGGCGTGGCGGACGAACGCGGCGATTCGCTGGCGCTTGCGCGCAAGGCCGAACAGTCGGATGCCGATGTGATCGTCGTGTGCGGGGTGCACTTCATGGCGGAGACCGTGAAGCTGCTGTGTCCACACAAGGTGGTGCTGTGCCCAGACATGGAGGCAGGATGTTCGCTCGCGGCGTCTATCGCCGCCGAGGACGTGCGCGATCTGCGCCGCCTGTATCCGGGCGTTCCGATCGTGTGTTACGTGAACACGACCGCCGCCGTGAAAGCCGAGTGTGACGTGTGCTGCACGTCAGCCAACGTCGTGAAAGTGGTGAAGTCGCTGCGCGTGCCGCGCGTGATCGTGCTGCCTGATGAATACCTCGCGAGCTACGTGGCGGCCCACACCGATGTCGAGATCATCTCCTGGCCGGGTCACTGCGAAGTGCACGAGCGGTTTACCGCCCGCCAAGTCACGGAGTATCGAGTTGCGAGCGGCGCCTATGTGCTTGCGCATCCCGAGTGCCCACGCGACGTGCAGCTCGCGGCGGACTTCGTCGGCTCCACAGCGGGCATGATCGAGGAGCTCGCGACGCAACGACCCGAACGCGCGCTGCTGCTGACGGAATGCTCGATGTCCGACAACGTCGCGGTCCTGTACCCGGACATTCGCTTCGAGCGGCCGTGCAATCTGTGCCAGCACATGAAGCGCATTACCTTGGGCAAGATCCGAGACTGTCTGCAGCAGCTCGCACCCGAGGTGCATCTCGATCCTGGGCTGGCGTCACGTGCACGCAGGGCTGTCACACGCATGCTCGAGGTGCGCTGAATGCAGCACGAGACGGCCGATGCGCTCATCGTTGGTGCAGGTCTCGCGGGCCTCGCAACGGCCCTGAGCGTTACGAACCGCCGCGTCACGATCCTCTGCCCGACGCTGCCGCCCGAAGCGACGGGATCATCTTGTGCGCAAGGCGGTATCGCAGCGGCCGTGGGCGCCGGCGACAGCATTGAATCGCATGTGCTCGATACGTTGCAGACGGGCGCAGGTCTGTGCGATGCCCGAAAGGTGCGCACACTGTGCGAGTCCGCGCCGGCTGCGATCCGTTGGCTCGAACACCTCGGCGTGCAGTTCGCTCGGGAGCAGGGCGCATATGCCCTGCATCGCGAAGGCGGCCATCGGCGTGCTCGCGTCCTGCACGTCGACGGCGATCGCAGCGGTCAGGCGTTGACCGCACAGTTGCTGGCAGCGGCCCGCGCGTCTTCTCACATCGAATTCCGCACCGGTTACACGGCGGTATCGCTGCTCACCGACGGCGACGGTGTCAGCGGTGTGCTCGCCTGCGACGAGCGCTCGCGATCGCTGGCTCTACGCGCGCGCGACACCGTGATCGCAACCGGCGGACTCGGCCAGCTCTTTGAGCGCACGACGAATCCACGCTCTGCGTGCGGCGATGGCTTGGCCATGGCGTTGCTCGCCGGCGCTCATTGCGTGCGGCTGGAGTTCGTGCAGTTTCATCCCACCGCGCTCGCGACCGATCGCGATCCGCTGCCGCTCATCAGCGAGGCCGTACGCGGCGCGGGTGCGATGCTCGTCAACGAGAGCGGCGAGCGCTTCATGCTGGAGGTGCATCCCGACGCGGAGCTCGCCCCTCGTGACGTGGTGTCGCGTGCGGTGTGGCGCTGCCTGCGCGAGGGTCATCGTGTCTATCTGGATGCGCGCGCTGTGCTGCAGAAGGACTCGTCGACCTTCCCTGCATTGCGCGCACTGTGTGCATTCGAGGGCATCGATTCGCTACGCGAGCGACTGCCCATCGTGCCCGCGGCGCACTATCACATGGGTGGCATCGCGGTGGACGGCGACGGACGCTCGAGTCTGCCGAACCTGTGGAGTTGCGGCGAAGCGGCCTGTACCGGCGTACACGGCGCGAATCGTCTCGCGAGCAATTCGTTGCTGGAGGCCGTGGTGTTCGGACGTCGCCTGGGGGCGGCGCTCGGCGCGCGGCGAAAGGCTACGAGCTACAGGCAACGAGCTACGGCCGGAAGGACTGCGGGATCGATGCAACCGTCATTGCAAGTGGACGAGCATGTGTGGGCCGCGGTGCGCTGCACCGTGGGCAATTCGTTGGGCGTCGGGCGCAGTGCATCGACGCTGCTCGCCGGTCGCGAAGAGTTGGCTCTGTTGTTGCGGAACGTACCGCTTCGACAGGCATTACTGCGCAACCGGATTCGGCTGGCGATTGCGATGCTCTCCGCGGCGTTGGCGCGCGGTACGAGCATCGGCGCGCACAGCCGAGTCGATGAAGCAGTGGTAACGCGCGCTGTACTCTCGAGAGTCAGCGGCTATGCGTCAATGATGCAGTGAGCAAACGGCGCACGGGCGTCGCGCGCTGAGCGGCACGCAGCAGCGCGTGGCGCACCAGTCGCAGCGGCGGCGCCTCTGCCGTGTAGAGCTTCACCAATGCATTCGTCGCGAGATAGAGAGGCAACGTTGCGCGTCGATGCTCTCGTTCGTATCGGCGCAGCCGTGCGGCATGGCCCACATCTTCACCCGCAGCGGCAGCGGCAAGTACTTCACGTGCGAGCGCCATCTGACCGAGCAAACCGAGATTGAATCCATGGGCAGTGACCGGATGCATACCCACGGCCGCATCGCCGATGAGTGCGTAGCGGTGTGCGATGAAGCGATCTGCGTACACGCCAACCAGTGGATAAGCATGACGCTCGCCGACCAACTCGAGGGGGCCCCAACGCCGTCTTGTGCGATGTTCCATCGCAGTACTGAACTGCTGCGCATCCATCGCCATCAGCTCCCGCGCTTGCTGGTGATCGACGGTCAACACGAACGAGGAGCAGGCGCCCTGCAGCGGCAGCAGCGCGATCGTTTGCCCGTAGTCGAACCACTCGTGCGCCACGCAGTCGTGCGAGCGCTCGTGAGTCATGCGGCAGACGACCATGGTTCGACCGAAGTCGATCGAGCGTGCGCCAATGCCGGCTGCGCGCCGTGTCCCCGAGAAACGTGTGTCCGCCGCGACGAGCAGCGATGCGCTCAGCTCCTGGCCGTCGGCCAGACGGACGACTGCTGCGGAGGGCTGGAGGCTGATGTCTACGACGCAAGACTCACAGAACCAGCTCAGATGCGAAGCAGCCTGCACACGTTCGAACGATGCTCGACGCAGGAGCTGGTTCGGCACGAGATAGCCCAGCTGACCGCGCCCGCCATCGCGGTGATCGATGAAGAGTTGACCGAGCAAACCGCCATTCCACACGCGTGCGTCGCGCAGTGGCGAGATCTCCGCCGCCGGGATTCGCTCCCATATCCCGTTCTCTTGTAAACACCGCACCGAAGCGTGGGTGAGCGCAATCTCGCGGCCGTCGTAGGGCGGATCGGCGAGTACGGCGCGAGACAGTTGCTCGATGACGGCGACTTTGAGATTCGCGCCGCTCAGCGACGCAGCGAAGTTGAGACCGACGGGACCTGCGCCGATCACGATGATGTCGAAGTGCTGCACGGTTATGCCGGGCAGGTCGCAGGCTCTCTCGCTTTTGCCGGTTGCTCTCGTTCGCGCAGCGTGCGAATGGCACGCACCACGGTTTCTTCGGCGAGACCGAGCAGCGAGCCAATTTCGCTACGCGTCAGCGGTAGCTCTTGAGAACCTGTGCACTCGGCGAAACGCTTGAGGAATGCGGAGACGCGTTCGACCGCGGGCAGGTTGAGCCACACGCGCTTGGAGCAGTCGAGCTGCGCCGCGGTCTTGCGCAGTAAACGTTCCAGTAACGCAGCCGGGAGTGCGGCGGGTTTAACCTGTGGCCAGTGCAGTTCGCACAAGCGTGCGGGTCCCGCCGCCACCGCGGTGTATGGATACCGACCGTGCGCCCAACCTTCGATGCCGACCATCTCGCCAGGCAGGCACAATGCGACGAGCCTCTCGCTGCCATCGGTGTTCGTCTCGATGAGCTTGACGCACCCCTCTACCACTACGAAGACGGCGGCAAAGCGATCGCCCTGATGGAACAGCCGTGTGCCACGTGCCAGCTCGCCGTGGCGTTGCACCATGAAGCCGGACTCCGGCGCAACAGCGCCCCCCCAGCAGCGCTGCGCATCGGGACACATCCCGCAGTCGGTCAACGAGCGTTTCGAGGCGAATTGCAGGAGAGCGGAACGCATGGCCTCAAGGTTATACGACTCGTTCAAATCTCCAGTTACGGGGTTGCGACGGGGGCAGTACGTACTGGGCCAGGAGGGCCCTGGGTCATTGGGCGCCGGCCAGAAGGGGATCGAGACATTCTTGCCCGTGCCCTCCTTGCTCCGTTGCCTTTTGTCAATCGCCGCCCGCACACCGCCCGCTAGGATCGCCCACATCTCTAACCACCGAGGCTCATTGCTGCATGTCCGCTCCCGACGAGTTCGATCGCGCGCCGCTCATTTGGGTGAACGCGCTGCTGTTCCTGCTCACGTTCCTCGCTGCGATCACGATCGTGCCGTGGTACGGGATAGTGCACGGTTACAGCACAGCGGCGTGGGTGAGCTTTGCCCTATTGCTCGGGGCGAATGGCATGTCGATTACGGCCGGCTATCACCGGCTCTGGGCGCATCCCACGTACGAAGCACATTGGTTCGTGCGTCTCATCTTCATGATCTTCGGCACGATGGCGCTGGAGAGCAGCATCCTTGCCTGGAGCGCGGGCCATCGCCGCCATCATCGTTACATCGATGACAACGAGCGCGATCCGTACTCGGCTGGCCGCGGCTTTTGGTTTTCGCACATCGGTTGGATGCTGCGCGATTATCCGAGCGGCAAGCGCGATGACTCGAACATCCCCGATGTCGTGCGCGATCCGATCGCGGCATTCCAAGACCGGCACTACGTGAAGCTCGTGCTGCTCACTAACATCGGCTTACCGCTTGGGATCGGCTGGCTCGCGGGCGATGTGTGGGGCGTGTTTCTGCTCGGCGGCCTGCTGCGTCTGGTTGTGAGTCACCACACGACCTTCTTCATCAACTCGCTCGCGCACATCTGGGGCTCGCAGCCGTACACGAATGAGAACACGGCGCGCGATAACGGCTTAATTGCGTTGCTGACCTACGGGGAGGGTTATCACAACTTCCATCACTGCTACGCCGCCGACTATCGCAACGGCGTGCGCTGGTGGCAGTGGG
>CBJNAT010000079.1:0-8258 GCA_966434585.1 uncultured Gammaproteobacteria bacterium
CGCTGCACGTGACGGCGTGTTCGTCGAGCGCGGCGTCGAACGCCTTCGGATCGGCACCCACGGCGTAACGAAATGCCTCGCAATTCACGACCCACCCTCCTGCTGAACGCCGGTGCCGAGCAGCCGCTCGCGCAGCAAATTGCGAGCGCGAAACAAACGTGTGAGCACGGCTGCCGTACTAATGCCGAGTTGCTCGGCGATTTCATCGGTGCTCATGCCGAGCAGGACCTGCAAAACGAGCGGCTCGCGATAGATCTCATCGAGCGCAGCGATGGCGCGGCGCATGTCGTGCACCTCATGCGACTCGCCGGGGTGTGCTGCTTCGATTTCGTCGATCGAGGCTAGGTCGACCGTCGGTAATCGTTTCCGCTCGAACGTGCGAGCCAGTTCCCGGCGTGCGATGGTGAGCAGCCAGCTTCTGACGGAGCCGGGATTTTCGAGCGTCTCGATCGACTGCCACGCGCGCAACAAGGTCTCCTGCAAGACATCCTCCGTCAGCGAACGATCGCGGCAGAGCCAGAATACGAAGCGGTAGAGATCCGCGCGGTGCGGTGAGCAGAGCGTATCGAAGCGCCGCCGCGCACTCTGCATATGAGCCGCGTCGCGCAGAGAAACAGACCGGTTGAAGGTGTCCGACATTACTGAAGCTGCCCCAACTGGATCGAGGGTATGCGGCGCGAGCCGAAGCGGAATTTTGCGTGTGGACCAGCCCATGAAGAAAAGTAGACCGGCGCGGCGACTCGTTCATTACAAACGGGGAGGTCTGAAGGGCTCAGCACGAACGTAGTACGCCATCAGCGGTTGCAGTCCACTGGTCCAGAATGGCACTCCGTGAGCTATTTCGAGGGAGAATATTGGACAGGATTAACAGGATTGACAGGACGGACAGAATGCAACGGACGGCGAGACACCATCATCGAGCTGCTCTCATCTCACCATCCTGTTAATCCCGTTAATCCTGTCTAATTCTTCCGACCGAGGTAGACGCCTCGCTAGTCCCCAATCATGGAAATCGTCACGCGCTGCACGGCGGGCGCTGTCCGGATTGCATTGCTCAAGCCTTCCATATCGCTCGAGCTATCGCCCGACACCTGCAATCGGTATTCGATGAACCCGGCATCCGCCTCATAGCGGTAGGCCATCGTGCCCACGGCGAAGCCGTGCTCACGCAGTAGGGTCTCGATCGCTCGTTTGCTTGGCGCCGCATCCACCCCAAAACGCGCGATGACTCGCGCCGCGAACTGCACCGGGATGAGCCGCTCGAGACTGCGAAATGCGGCCAGCGTCCCGATGGTGAGCACTGCGCCCCACACGGCTGGGCCGAACAAGCCCACACCGATGAGCACGCCGAGCGCCGCCGTGATCCAGATGGACGCGGCCGTCGTAAGGCCCTGTATGGTCAATCCTTCCTTCACGATCGTGCCGGCGCCGAGAAAGCCGATGCCTGTCATGATGCCCTGCGCGACTCGCGTGGGATCGAGCACGATGCGCTGTCGAACGGCCTCCGGCAGCCAATGTTCATCGAAGATGCTCACGAACATGAGCACCGTGCTCGCCATGCACACGAGCGCGTGAGTACGGAAACCCGCAGGCCGGCCGTGATGACTGCGCTCGATCCCGATCAAGCCGCCGATCACCAATGCGCCGGTTATGCGCCATAGCGCCAACTGATTGACCGGATCGCGCCAGAGCTCCGTGATGTCCATGCGCAAGGAACTCTCCCGCGGCATTCTCGTTCCGTGCATCGGTAGGGTGAGCGCAGGTATTCCGGTCATTCCCAACGTCCACCGTTCTATCGAGCGAGATGCACATGGCCTCGAGCGATCCGAAATCGTTTCCGCCCGAAGTATTCAAGTTGTTCGACAAGTACGTGCACGGGCAGATCACGCGGCGCGACTTCATCGATCGCGCCGCGAGCTTCGCGATGGCGGGACTCAGCGGCGCCGCATTGTTGGACGCTTTGAATCCAAGGTTCGCCGAGGCGCAGCAGATTGCTCCGACCGATCCGCGCATCAAAGCCGAGTTCGTCGAGATCGCCGCGCCCGGATACGGCAAGCTGCGTGGCTATCTCGTCGCGCCCGCAGCAGCGAAGGGCAAGCTGCCGACGGTGCTCGTGGTGCACGAGAACCGCGGCTTGAATCCGCATATCGAAGACATCGCGCGACGCATTGCCCTTGAGAACTTCATCGCGTTTGCGCCGGATGCGCTGTTTCCGCTCGGCGGCTACCCCGGCAACGAAGACAAGGCGCGCGAGCTGTTTCAGCAGCTGGATCAGACGAAGACTCGCGAGGACTTCGTGGCAGCCGTGGCTCACTTGAAATCGCTGCCACAGGGCACGGGGAAAGTCGGTGTCGTCGGCTTCTGTTACGGCGGCGGCATCGCCAACTTCCTCGCGACGCGCGTACCCGACTTGGCAGCGGCAGTGCCGTTCTACGGCAGTGCGCCGACGCTCACGGATGTGCCGAACATCAAAGCGCCGCTTCTCATTCAGCTCGCCGAGCACGATGCACGCATCAACGCCGCATGGCCCGCGTACGAAGCAGCGCTCAAGGCTGCGGGCGTGCGTTACCAGGCGCACATCTATCCAGGTACGCAACACGGCTTCAACAACGACACGACACCGCGCTACGACAAAGCCGCCGCGGCGCTCGCCTGGCAGCGCACCATCGACTTCTTCAATGCGAAGTTGAGGGGACCTTAGGCCGAAGCGTTCTGCCCGCAAGGCGTTGCACCCCGTGCAGCGCGCGATACAACGCCGGCAACACGACCAGCGTCAACACCGTCGAAGACACGATGCCGCCGATCACGACCGTCGCCAACGGCCGCTGCACTTCGGCACCCGCGCCGACATTGAATGCCATAGGCACGAAGCCGAGCGCTGCAACGAACGCCGTCAACAAAATCGCGCGCAACCGCGCCGTTGCGCCTGACACGATGGCGTCATCGAGCGTTCGGCCACGACACTATTCGCGAGTTCCTACCGCTCGATATCGTGGTGCGTTTGCTTGAACGATTGCGCGGCGACCCTGGAGCCTCTGCGGCCGCCATCCCTGGCGGCCACAGTCCTGGAAAGAGTTCCGGACGGAAGTCACTCGTCGAAGTCAGTGGCCCGCGTGATTAAGACGTGCGCACGTATTCACGGCGTTCCCGAAAGGAACACCTGGCGGGAGGCGCTCGCCCACCTCGCGCAACGTGAGCGGGCCACGAGTAGCGGTCTAGCAGGTGCAGCTCACTCTCTCGCGCGTCGGCTCAAAAACACATCCCCAATGGCCGACGCGACGAATAGATAAATGAGCGCTAACGTCCAGTTCACAGGGAAGAAGAGGCCGCGATTTTCGTACACCCACTGGTTCCGAATCGCATCTGTGTTTGGCAGCAACTCCACGACCATCGCGAAGTCCGCGACAGTGATCGCATCGCTCGCCGGTTGGAACCAGTCGGCCATTACGCCGAATCCCGTCGCGTCCGAACGCTTCAGTTGCATCGGGCTTTGCATGAACAGCGAGTACCGGGGCAGCAGAACCTCCTTGAGCCTTGCTTGCCGCTTCTCGAGCCGCTGCGTGAACGGCACAGGTTCCTCGCTCAACGGGAGCTGCGTCAGACCGCGAATCTGCGTATCGAACGGCTGAGGCCAGGCGAGCTGCACTTTCTCGAACGGCAGAAGACTGACGCCGGGACAGGCGCGAACCGGGCCCGGCGGCACCTGCATGCGAGTCTCGACCCAAACAGATCGGGGTCGTGTCGATAAGCCCAGCGGATGAGAGAGCTGATCGGGGGTGAACGTCTCGGGCGCCAAGCCGTCGCCGCCCACCACGATCTGTGTGCCGGCGCCCACTTGAGTAGCCTGCAGTCCGAGCTCGCTCAGATCGAGATATACGAAGTGACCACGGCTCAGGTGTAGATCGACACGCTCTGAGTAGCGTACGTACTCAGGCTCGACACTCACGCGGTGTTCTGTCTCGAACGTCAAGCCGCCGTGTTGGCGCACCACGTGATTCATGCTTTCGATGAGTGTGGACATCGCAGTGAACATCGGATCGAACGAGTGCTCGTTGATGATGCGCGCCAACTCTTGCCTGCGACCGGCGACATCGACGCGGGCACCATCGTTCTCGATGTCCTTGCGCAGCTGCGCCAGTAACTGGACCAACTGTCGTTCTCGGGCTTGGATCACCTCCGGTGTGTTCATCTGCTCAGCGGCGAGACGATCCTGCAATCGATCCGCCGCTGCAGCCAGGGATGCAGCCTGCGTCGCGTCCGTTTGCGCGAAAGCTCTCGCCGCCGCTCTGACCTGCGGCAGCAACTCGTGTGCTTGTCGTATCGCCGCTGCCTGCGCGAGCAGCTGAATGCTCTGTCTGCGCACATTCAGCAGGAAATCGGCGTGCGGCGTCGAGCGCAGATCCTCACGCGCGACTGCGGTTTCCGTGGCTTGGATCGGCGCTGCTGGTATCTCCTCGCAACTGGCCGCAGCACCGCCGACGACCGATGCGGGCGCGATGAAGTATGTCGTACCTGCCGCGACGAGCAGCCCGCCGTACCATAGGGGCCGAAGCCAACCCGGATTTTTCTTGAGCCAGCTCGACACACCGAGTACTAGCCAGCTGACGGCAGCAGCGATCGCCGTTACGGCGCTGAACAGCGCGCCAACGAGCAGCGTGATGAGAAAGACGATGGCTCCGATCAACCGGGCACGCAGCGTCATTGCCGGCATTCTCCTGGGCTTGATGGAGCTGCTCTGAGGTTCCTGTGTACTTCAGAAGAGCAGCCGCGAGCGCAGGATACAAGCATTCCCCCGCCTCGTGAGCGCGAGCGACCATCGTTTCAGGAGCAACAGCTAAGCAACCTGTTCCGCCAAGTAGCCGCCTGGTTGCTTCCCACGACGAGAAAACGGCAACAGTCCTCTCGGTGTCGCTGGCTGGCAGCAAGCCCGCATCCAACGCGCGCCCTTCCTCCAGAATGCGCGCCGGCACCGGGCGTAGATCCCACACGATGCGAAACCAGGACAGCACCTTCAGCACGTAATAGGTGATGTCGATCTCGTACCAATAGAAGCCCTGGCGGGTGGACGCCGCAAAGCGGTGATGATTGTTGTGCCAACCCTCGCCGAGCGTGAGCAATGCGAGCAGCCAGTTGTTGCGGCTGTCATCCGAGGTGGCAAAACGGCGCTTGCCGAAGACGTGCGACAGCGAGTTGATCGTGAATGTCGCATGCCAAGTGAGGATGGTGCTCAGGAAGAAGCCGATGAACAAACCGGACCACCCAAGTAACAGAAAGGTCGCGACGCCGAGCGCTATGGGTGGCAGCAGGTGATAGCGGTTCAGGAAGCGCAGCTCGGGGAATGCGGCGAAGTCGGGAATTTTGCTGTAGTCCGTTGCCGCCGTGCCGTTGAAGAGCCAGCCGACGTGCGAGTACCAGAACCCGTCTATGACGGGCGAATGCAGGTCGCCGTGCTGATCCGAGAAGCGATGATGATGGCGGTGGTGAGCGGCCCACCAGAGTGCGCCTTTCTGCGCGGTCGTCTGTGCGAGGAATGCGAGCACGAACTGAAACACGCGGCTCGTCTTGTACGTGCGATGCGAGAAGTAACGGTGGTAGCCGCCCGTCACCGCGAACATACGCACGAAAAACAACACGGCGCAACACACGACGGCGGCTCGCGTCACGCCGCTCCAGAACGCGCCCAGGGCGGCGAGATGAACGATGACGAACGGCAGTGCGCCGGCGAGGTCGTAACGGCGCGGTGTTGTTGAATGACTCACTCAGTAGACCTCGACGTCGCCGCGGTGGTGCGGTGCGGAGATCATGCCGGCTGCCTGGGGAAGGCAGCGTTAAGCTTCGGTCGCAGACTGTAAAAGTTGTGTCACGGTGGGTCGGAATGGGACGGCGTCGACACTTCCCCGTGGTCATCATCGCCGCCCGGAACGAACTTGTAGCCGGCGCCACGATGCGAGAGGAAATACCGCGGCTTGTCCGGTTGCGGTTCAAAGTACCTGCGCAGGCGGGACATGAAGTTATCGACGCTGCGCGTGTTGGGCGCATTCCTCAGCTTCCACACCTCCGCGAGCAACTCCTCACGTAGTAACACACGGCCCGGATTGCGTGCGAAGTAGTGCAGCAGATCGAGTTCGAGCTGCGTGAGCCGCACGGGTTTGCCGCCGACGGAGGCTTCGTGCGTGTCGAAATCGATGATCGCCTGACCGAAGCGCAGTTGACCGCGTCCGAGCCCACCGTTGACCTCGCGGGTCGCCCAACTCGTGCGGCGTAGCGCTGAGCGCACCCGTGCGAGTAACTCCGATAGCTCGAAGGGCTTGGCAAGGTAGTCATCCGCGCCGGAGTCCAAGCCGCGAACGCGATCGTCGGGCCGGTTGCGCGCCGTGAGCATGATGACGGGCGTGAAGTTGCCGGCCTCGCGCAGCTTCTTGCACAGCGAATAGCCGTCGCCGTCCGGCAGCATGACGTCGAGAATCATCAGATCGTAGCCGGGACTCTGTACGAGCTGTACGCCGGTCTCGCGCAGCGAACGCGCAACATCGACCTGATAACCCTCGAGCTCCAGGTTCAACTTCAAACCGGCGGCGAGATGCGCTTCATCTTCGACCACCAAGATGCGGGACGTATCGCCTGGAGGACTTAGGAGAGGTGAGTTCATTGCGATGTGACGGGCGAATCATTCGTGTGCGCCATGGCCGATGAGGCGCGTTGCACGAGCGGCAGGTGCACGATCATCGTAGTCCCCTGATCGACACCGGCGGAACGTGCTTCGATCCGACCCCCGAGCGTGCGCACCAGCGCTGCGACGACATATAGACCGAGACCCGTACCGCTGCGCTCATACACCGCCTCGTTGGGCACTCGGTAGAAGCGTTTGAACACCTGCTTCAGATGACTCTTAGCGATGCCGATGCCGCAGTCGCTCACGGCGAACTCGACGCGGCCGCGCTCGATGATTCGAACCGTGAGTGCGATGTGTGGCTCCGGGCCGGAATACTTCACGGCATTGTCGATCAGGTTGCGCAGGATGGTTTCGAGCGCCGTGGGATCGGTGGGTAGCGCGATGTCCTCCGCGACGTCCACGGTGATTGCGCCGTCTGCCAAGTTGTAGCGGTTACGCACGATGTCGACGCAGCGCTGCACGAGTGCGGGCACGCTGATGACCGTCCAGGACTGGGTGCTGCCGCCGTGCGAGAGCCGGCTGGCTTCGAGGACGTCGTCCACGAACACGGAGAGGCGGTCGACATCCTCCAGCATCATCCGTCTGAGTCGCTCGCGTTGCTCATGAGATAACTCAGCCCGTGCCAGCGTGTCCAGACAGAGCTTGATGGAAGCGAGCGGGCTCTTCAGCTCGTGCGTCACCGAATCGATGAAGGTCTGCTGCCGGCGCCCCTCGAGGATCTCGCGCACCAGGAACACGCTGAACATCACGAGCACGCTCATGATGACGATGAAGAACGCGATGCCCCCGACCAGCAGCCAGGCATTGCCGGCGACGGCGCCGCGCAGGTTCATGTTTTGGACGATCACCAGCGTCCAGCCCACCAGTAGCGCCAACGTCAATAGCACGGTGACGGTGCTGACGATGATGTGTACGGAGATGGAGCGGGTGAGTCGGGGCATGGAGGTCAGGGTTGAGGCGTGGGGCGTGAGGCCTGAGGCTTGGCAGAGTGTCTTACCTCACGCCTCACGTCTCAAGCCTCACGCCTAAGCCGGTTCCGTGCCAGTTGACACCCTATTGTCTGCCCGAGCACTATCTGCCCAAGCAATAGCTGCCTAGGCAGGAAAATTCCGAATGTCCGTTAAACATTACGACGCCAAGACCTTCAACAGTTCCATGAGCGTCGGCTACCTGCTCAAAGTGGCGCACACCCGGATGCTGGAGGGCGCAACGGAGGCTTTTGCCAGTCGCGAAGTGAGCTTCACCCAGTGGATCGTGCTGACGAAGCTGCGCGAAGGAGCGGCTCTCACGGCGAGCGATCTGTGCCGGAAATTGCGGCACGACACGGGCGCACTGACGCGGTTACTCGACCAGCTCGAAGAGCGCGGGCTCATCGAGCGTGTCCGCAGCCAGGAGGATCGACGCGTCGTCCGGCTGCAGCTCACGCCTGCCGGACGCAAGCTGGCCATTGAGCTCACTCCTTTCGTCGTCGACCGCCTGAACGGCGCGCTCGCCGATTTCAGCAAAGCCGAGTTCCAGGAACTCACGCGGCTGCTCAACAAGTTGATCGCGACCATGAAGGCGTTGGAGAGCACCGGCGAAGAGG
>CBJNAT010000080.1:0-8248 GCA_966434585.1 uncultured Gammaproteobacteria bacterium
CGTGGAGCGGCTCGTGCGCCGGCCCGAAGCACGCCTGGAGGTGGTGCGATGAGCGTGGGTGCCTATGAAGCGCGACGTCGTGTGAACGACACCGAAGCGTTGGTGATGCGTCATGCCGAGTTGGTGAAGCGCATTGCATATCACCTCGCGGGCAAGTTGCCGCCGTCGGTCGAAGTGAACGATTTGATACAGGCTGGGATGCTCGGCCTGCTCGAAGCCGCGGGGCACTACACGGCCGATCGAGGCGCGAGCTTCGAAACGTACGCGGGCATTCGCATCCGCGGCGCGATGCTCGATGCCTTGCGCAAGCTGGATTGGGCGCCGCGCTCGGTGCATCGCAAGGCGCGTGCGGCAGCGGCAGCGATCCGAGAGATCGAGGCCGAGCTCGGCCGCGAGGCGCGCGATACCGAAGTCGCGCAGCGCATGGGTGTGCCGCTCGATGACTACTTCCGCGTGCTGCAGGACGCGGCGAGCTGTCGAGTATCGAGTCTCGATGAGACATCGGGCGAGGACGACTCGCTGGTGTCGCATGCGGTGGATGAGAAGTCCGATCCATTCCGCGACGCAGCGGATGACGGCTTCCGCGCCGCCCTGGCGAAGGCGATCAAGGAATTGCCTGAGCGCGAGCGGCTGGTGATGTCGATGTACTACGACAACGAGCTGAATCTGAAAGAGATCGGCGCGGTGTTGAAAGTGACGGAGTCGCGCGTGTGCCAGCTGCATGGTCAGGCGCTCGTGCGACTGAAGGCACGGCTCGCGGAGTGGCGCGAGATCGATGGGGATGATGAAGAAAACTAGTCGGCTAGTCAGCTAGTCGGCTAGCCAGACAAAGAGTTGGGTCATCTGGCTAGCAGACTGACCGACTAGCCGACTAGCTGGCTGCGAGGAGTGAGCACGTGAGCAAAGACATGAAGTTCCTGGTGGTCGATGACTTCTCGACCATGCGCCGGATCATCAAGAATCTACTGAATGATCTCGGCTACGCCAACGTGACCGAAGCGGATGACGGTGCGACCGCGCTGCCGATGCTTCAGAACGGCAACTTCGACTTTCTGGTCACAGACTGGAACATGCCCGGCATGCCGGGTCTCGATCTGCTGAAAGCCGTGCGCGCGGATCCCAGGCTCGCGAAGATGCCGGTGCTCATGCTGACGGCGGAAGCCAAGCGCGAGCAGATCATCGAAGCGGCGCAGGCGGGCGTGAATGGTTACGTGATCAAGCCGTTCACGGCGGTCACGCTCAAAGAGAAGATCGACAAGATTCTCGAGTCGCGCAAAGACGCGGCCTAAAGCCGCGCGCGGCGCAGGACCTCGTCATGTCAAAAGAAAATAATTTCATCACCGAATTCGGCCCGCTGGTCGAGCAGCTCTCGCACGCGATAGCCACGAGCGACGAGCGCGAGTTCTTCAGAGCACTCGACGAGACGTTGCGCCTTCGCGAGCGCACGCTGTTCTCCGAGCTGCACAAGCTGACGTCCGATCTGCAGTCGGCGCTGGATCGCTTCAGCCTCGATTCGCGGCTCGTGGATCTCGCCGAAAAGGAAGTGCCCGATGCGCATGCTCGCCTCGAGCACGTGCTGAAGATGACCGACGAAGCGGCGCATCGGACGATGGATCTCGTCGACCAGTGCGGCCCGCTGGCAGAACGCACGGCACGCTCGGTCGGCGATGTTGCGGAGGCATGGCAACAGTTCCGCGCGCGCAAGATCGCGGTGGAAGACTTCCGTCGGATGCTGAAGCAAATGGACGAGCTGCTCATCGTTGCGCCCGCAGACATGAAACAGGTGCGCAGCAACTTGAACGAAGTATTGATGACGCAGGGCTATCAGGATCTCTCGGGGCAGATCATCCGCGGTGTGATGAAACTGGTTTCCGAGCTCGAAGTTGCGCTTGCGAACCTCGTTCGCCTGTCGACCTCGCACGGCAAGACGTCGCCGGCTGTCGAGCCCGATGCGGGCCGGCGCGGCTACGGTCCAGTCGTGCCAGGTGTCGATCACGGCAACGCAGTGAGCGCTCAGACCGATGTGGATGCGCTGCTGTCGGGGTTGGGAATGTGAAGCAGGGTGACAGGCTACAGGCTACAGCCAGCAGGGAGTCATCCCGCTTCGGCTCTTACCTGTAGCCTGTAGCACGTAGCCTGTAGCCTGACAAAACATGGACATCCTCACCCTAGTCGGCTTCGTGCTAGCCATGTGCGCCGTGCTGATCGGCGCCATCCTGAAGGGCGCCGGCATTCACGCGCTCCTGTCCGGCGCGGCGTTCATGATCGTCGTGGTGGGCACGGTCGCCTCGATCTTCATACAGACGCCGCTGGGCGTGTTCAAACATGCGATGAAGATCCTGCCGTGGATCTTCAAGCCGCCTGTCAATGAGCGCGAGACGCTCATCACGAAGATCGTCGAGTGGAGCAACATCGCGCGCAAGCAAGGTTTGCTCGGCCTCGAGCCGCTGCTCGAGAACGAATCGGACGATTTCGTAAAGAAGGGTCTGCAGATGGTCGTCGACGGCAGCGAGCCGGACATCATCCGCAACGTGCTCGAGGTCGAGCTGCACGTGCGCGAACAGGCAGACACCCGCGGCGCGAAAGTATTCGAGGGCATGGGCATCTACGCGCCGACGCTCGGCATCATCGGAGCCGTGTTGGGTCTCATGGCCGTGATGCAGAACCTCGCCGATCCGAGCAAGCTGGGTCAGGGCATTGCCGCTGCGTTCACGGCCACGGTGTACGGCATCGGCCTTGCGAACCTCTTCTTTCTGCCGATCGCCGCGAAGTTGAAGGTGGCGATCGCGAGCACGACCGAAACGCGTGAGATGGTGATCGAGGGCATGCTCTCGATTGCGCAAGGCGAGAACCCGCGCAACATCGAATCGAAGTTGCAGGGGTATTTGCACTGATGGGCGTGGGGCGTGGGGCGTGGGGGGTGGGCCAGCGGGCTCTTGCCCAGGCCCCAGGTCCCCGGCCCCAGGTCTAGCTATGGCTCGCAAACACAAACACGAAGAGCACGGCAACCACGAAGCGTGGGCGATCCCCTATGGCGATCTGGTCACGCTGCTGCTGGCGTTCTTCGTCGTGATGTACGCCGTGTCTTCGGTGAACGAGGGCAAGTATCGCGTCTTGTCCGATTCGCTCGCTGCGGCCTTCGCCGGTGCGCCGAAGACCATGCAGCCGATTCAGATCGGCGAGAAACAAGTGGGTTCGGGTGCGGACATCAAGGTGAGTCTGGTCCAGCAGGGCATGCTGGAAGGCCAGCCGCGCTCGCTCCTGGTCAAGCCGCCGCTGGCGATTGGTAAGGATCCGGGGAGCGGTGCGCAAACGGGACCACGGCCGGGGACGGAGGATGAGCGCACTTTGGGCTCGGCCGGATCCATGCAGGAATTGCTGTCGGTCGCGGACGATGTCGAAGAGGCGATGAGCGAGTTGATCAAGGACAACCTCATCGTCGTGCGCCGTCACCGCGACTGGGTGGAGGTCGAGATCCGCACCGACATTCTCTTCCCCAGCGGTTCGGCCACGCTCTCGGCGCAGGCACAGATCATCATCCGACAACTGGCGGCGACGCTCGGGCCGCGCAAGAACCCCATCCGTGTCGAAGGCCACACGGACGACCTGCCGATCAAGACGACGCTCTACCCATCGAACTGGGAGCTATCCGCGGCACGCGCAGGCAGCGTGGTCCACCTGCTCACCGAATCGGGCATCGATCCCAGTCGACTCGTGGTGATCGGGCTCGGCGAATATCGTCCACGCGAAAGCAACACCACGATCGAAGGCCGCAATGCCAACCGCCGTGTCGTACTGGTGATCATGGGTACGGAATCGGGTGCGCCTGAAGGCAGTCATGCGAGCGAGCGCGCGTCCCCGACGAGCGCTCCAGTCGCTTACCCGATCGAGGCCAGTGTTCCGAGGACACTAGGGACTGTGGGTCCGTGAAAGGGTGACTAGTGATTGGTGACTGGTAAGGGGCGATGACGAGCCCCTGCTTACCAGTCACGAGTCACCAGTCACTCTCTTCAGCGGCGTCCCCCTGTATCCCTTGCACAGATCGGCAGGGCCGATTGAAGAACTTCTACGGCTGCAGCGCCCACGCAGCGCTTGCGCGCGAAATTCCAACCGCTCACCTACAGGCACGCTTTCTGCAACCTTGATGTGCAGACGGGCACGGCCGCTCGCGACATCAGTCGGACCGCGCGTACGGAACTCTAGCCGTCAAGGACGATTGCTGATCCGAGGCGTAGCAGTTCGCAGCAGCGGAGTAGTCACGATGGACGAGCAGACCGGTTCAACGAGTGGCTCTACACAGAGCACGACCGATGAATTGAAGAGCAAAGCGCAAGACGCCGCGAAGCAGGCGAAGACCAAGGCACAAGGTGTTGCGCAAAAGTTGAAGGGCCAGGGCAAGCAGCAGCTCGAGACGGGCAAGGAAAGCGCCGCTCACAAAGCCGAGCAGCTGGCCGATGCAGTGAATCGCGCGAGCGATGAATTGCATCAGCAGGACGAGCATGGGCTCGCCGACTACGCGAGCCAAGTGGCTGGCAGTATCACCACGTTCGCCGACACACTGCGCAACCGCAGCATCGACGATCTCATTGCGGAGACGCAGAGCCTCGCGCGTCGCAATCCGACACTGTTCTTCTTGGGCAGCATCGGTATGGGCGTCGCCTTGGCTCGCTTCCTGAAGGCATCGGCTCGCAACACGAGCGGGATGCATCCCGAGGAGCAGGACCTGAACGTGTCGTACTCCGCGGGTTCCGAGTGGCAGCAGCCCGATGCCTCGCAATCCGTGTACGGCGGGCAACCGCAAGCCGTCTATGACGCGCCTTCGACCGGCGGCACTCAGTCTGCAACAGGCGAATGGCCGGAAGCGGGCAGTGCGGGTACAGGTCGCGAGCCGCCATCGCCCACGGCGCCGCCGACGGGCGGCCCATATCCTTGAGCATCGCTGCTTACGCGCGGGGGCCCAGCATGAACACCGAGATTCCCAACTCCGCCACGGTTAACGCGCCGCCGGAGCCCAATTCGGCGGCGGGCCTGCTCAGCCGCTTGGTCGAGGATGTGTCGGCACTGTTTCGCAATGAAGTCGCGCTCGCGAAAGCGGAGCTGTCTCAAGCTGCTGCGCAGGCGAAAGCCGGTGTCGCCAGCATGGCGACCGGTGCAGCCGTACTGCTTGCGGGACTGCTGACGTTGGTAGCCGCCGCCGTCCTCGCACTTTCGCAGGTCCTCGAACCTTGGCTTGCGGCGCTGATCATCGGCGCGGTGCTGGCGATCGTCGGGGCCGTGATGATCGCGGGCGGCAAGAAGAAGGTCGACCCATCCGCTTTCACGCTCGAACGCACGCAAGCGTCGCTGCGTCGAGATACAGAAGTCGTCAGGAGAGCCTCATGAGCAGCACCATCGATGATCGCGAAGATCCCGCCCGGATCGAACGAAACAGCGAACAGATTCGCGCCGATATGTCGGCCACCCTCGATGCGCTCGGCCGCAAGCTGTCGCCCGGGCAGTTGATCGATCGCTCGGCTGCGTTCTTGCGCGACAACGGCGGGGAGCTCGCGGCGAACTTCGGTCGGCAGATCAAGGAAAATCCGGTGCCGCTGGCGATCACGGCGGTGGGGCTCGTTTGGCTGATGGCTGCATCCAACCGCTCGTCACGGCCTCGACAAAGCGCGTACTACGGTACGGACGACTATGCGCCCGATGACTACGCCACTGCCTATGCAACAGGCGACCTGAGCGGTGCGACTCAGTCCGAGTCAGGTTCCAAGCTCTCGCACGCCAAAGAGCGGGTGCAGCAGACCGCATCGCATCTGAAGGAGCGCGTGTCTCAGACGGCCCACGCCGCACGCGAGCGGTTACGTTCCACAGGCGAGCGACTGCACAGCTCAGGCGAAGGATTGCGCTCTGGGCGCGAGGCGGCGACCCAGCGCGTGGGTTCGGTGGCTCGCAGCACGCGTGAACAAGCGCTGCGTGCGAGAGACAGCTTTGCGACGATGGCAGAAGAGCAGCCGCTGGCATTGGGGGCAATCGGCCTTGCGATTGGCGCCATCATCGGCGCTGCGCTGCCCGGCACGCGTCGTGAAGATGAGCTGTTGGGTCGTGCACGGGACCGCGCGCTCGATCGTGCGCGTGAAGTCGGTTCGGAGCAGTACGCCCGCTTGCGCGAACGTGCGGTGGACGCCGCTGAGCGTGCGCAGCAAGCAGCGAAAGAGGCGTTCACAGAGACGGATGCGCAGGGGGAACGCTCCGTCGCGACGGCGCCACGCGATGAAGGCGCGTTCCGCGGTGCATCGACACCGGCAGGACGGGCTTAGTGGCTTAGCGCGGCCAAGTCCTTCGCAGGAAGCAACCTCACCCTGTCCCTCTCCCGCAACCGGGAGAGGGGACGCTCGCGATGGACGCATCGTACGGTCTTCACCTCTCCCGGTTGCGGGAGACGAGTGCATGGATGCACGAGGTAGAACAACGCAGGGAGCAGTTGTCGAGGTCGACGCGTGAGCGGCGGGTGAGGGTGGGCGGCGGATGAGGGAATGCGAAGAGCAGCGACTACGCGCCAAACCCGAATTCAGAACACGCACTAACCTATCGCGCCTGACGGCGCGATAGCAGTTCTCGAGCAGCCGGCTGCGCGGCCGGCCAGACGACGCTTAGCGCGTCGTCTTCAACTCCCAGTGGCTCTTGCTCCACTCATCGGGCGGATTGTCGCGAGCGACGGCGCTCGGATCGGCAGCTTCACCCTTCTCGTAGCCTTCGTCGAACTTGCGCCAATGGAACACGTAGAACGTGAGTGCCACACCGAGGCCGATGAGGCTCAACAGGAACCACAGCGTATTGGCATGCTCCGAAGCAAAATCCATAACCGTTCCTCACAAGCAACATTAGCAACGCCATTCGGACAACGTTCCAGTTACTCCATCGTGCAATGCGTTCGCAAGCTTTTTGATGGTTGCAGTCGCAACTTGTGCACTGCGAGTACGTAAAGCACGTAAGTTGCCTGCCGCTCTGCGGCATGAAATCTTGCTGCACGGGCGATGACAAACCTGATCGATGGGTCTAAGGTCGCCCGCAGCGAGAATGCACGTGCAGCAAAGTTGCTGCTGTGCGAGGAGCGATCGACTCGACGGGGGAACACAGCCGAGACCGATCGCCGGGCCTACGAGTCAAAATCCCTACGAGGGAGCTGCCGATGGCAATCGCCATTGTCTTGATCTTGTTGGTGATCGGAACCGTCCTCTTGCACATCCTGAGCCCTTGGTGGTTCACGCCCATCGCTTCCAATTGGCAGATGATGGACGACACGGTCGCGGTGACGTTCTGGGTCACGGGCATCGTGTTCGTCGCAGTCAATCTGTTCCTGGCCTACGCCATCATCCGCTTTCGCAACCGCAAGGGTCGCCGTCCGGAAGTTCACTACGAGCCCGAGAACCGCAAGCTGGAGTGGGGACTGACGATCGTAACGTCGGTTGGCATTGCCGCCATGCTCGCGCCTGGACTTGCGGTCTGGGGCCGATTCGTCACGGTGCCCGAGGATGCCGCCGTGGTCGAGGTGTTGGGCCAGCAGTGGAACTGGAGCTATCGCTTTCCCGGCGCGGACGGCGCGCTCGGCAAGACCGACACACACCTCATCAGTCTCGACAATCCCTTCGGGATGGATCCCAACGATGCTGCCGGTGCGGACGATGTGCTCATCGCGGGTAACGAGCTGCATCTGCCGATCGATCAGCCAGTGAAGATGCTGCTGCGTTCCAAGGACGTAAATCATCAATTCGCGGTGCCGCAGTTCCGCGTGAAGATGGACATGGTCCCTGGAATGATCACGTACTTCTGGCTCACGCCGACTCGCACCGGCTCCTTCGATGCGCTCTGCGAGCAGCTCTGCGGGCTTGCGCACTTTGCGATGCGTGGCCGCGTGGTGGTGGATGAGCCTGCCCAATTTCAGCAGTGGTTGTCCCGACATCCCACTTACGCGAGCACCCAAGAGCAAACAGCGGGCGATCCCCAGCAAGGAGCGGCGCTGTTTGCGACATGCACCGCGTGCCATGGCGAGCAGGCGCAGGGCAACCGCGAGTTGAATGCACCCAAGCTTGCAGGTCAGGCATCGTGGTATCTCGCGCGGCAATTGCGCGACTTCAAGGCCGGTGTCCGCGGCACTCACGAAAAGGATGTGTACGGCCAGCAGATGGTCCCCTTCGCCAATCTGCTCGCCGACGATGCCGCCATCCGCAATGTCGTCGCCTATATCGCCACGCTCCCCGAC
>CBJNAT010000081.1:0-8245 GCA_966434585.1 uncultured Gammaproteobacteria bacterium
GTTGCCGCACCGTTTGCATGCCGGCCTGGAATGTTCGCGAGCCGAGCAGCCGTTGCAGCTCGCTAACCGGCAACGGCTCGCCCGTTACGACGTGCGCAGAAATCAACGGCAACACTTCCGGACGCCACGCGAAGTTCTCCATGAACTGACTCGGCAGTTCGACGGCATCCCATGCCACACCGTTGATGCCCGCGATGCTCGGATAGTCCACACGAGTGAGCATGTGATGCAGCCCATGCCCGAACTCGTGGAACAGGGTGACGACTTCGCTGTGCGTCAGTAACGAAGGCTGTTGCCCGACGGGCGGGGTGAAATTGCACACCAGGTACGCAACCGGCAGCGCGCTCGTCGCGCCCAGGTGTTTGCGACCGATGCAGTCGTCCATCCATGCGCCGCCACGCTTCTTGGCGCGCGCGTACAGATCGACATAGAAGCCCGCACGCAATGCGCCGTCCGTCTCGAGAATGTCGAAGTAGCGGACATCGGGGTGGTATCGATCGATGTCCAGGCGCTCTTGAATGCGCACGCCATACAGCTTGCCGATCAGGGTAAACAAACCCTCGAGCACGCGAGGAAGCGGGAAGTAAGGCCGCAGCGCCTCTTCGGAGAGCTGGAAGCGCTGCTGCTTGAGCTGCTCGGCGCAGTACGACACGTCCCAGGATTGCAGCTTGCGCTGCGCAAACTGCTCCAGGGCTTCGAATTCGCGCTGTGCAGCAGGGTGCGCGTATCCCGCCAATTGTCCCAGGAACTCGCGAACCTCGCCAACCGAGTCCGCCATCTTCGTCGCCAGAGAATACTGCGCGTAGTTCTCGAAACCGACGAGTCGGGCAAGCTCATGTCGTAGCGCGAGGATTTCTTGCATCTTCGCAGTGTTGTCCCACTGCTGTGGCAAAGGTCCCCGATCCGATGCACGTGTCACCCACGCTTCATAGAATTCCCGCCGCAACGATTCGTCCGCGGCATGCATCATCACAGCCTGATAATTCGGCGCATCCAGGGTGAATAGCCAACCTTGAAGCTGTTTGCTTTCGGCAGCGTTGTGCGCACGTTGAACGATGGTCGCAGGCAAGCCTTTGAGTACCTCGGCGTCGGTCACGTGTTTCGACCACGCGTTCGTCGCATCGAGCACGTTCTCGTCGAACTTCGCCTGTGTCGTGGTCAGTTGCTCCATGACTTGCCGAAAGCGTTCCTTGCGTTCGAGCGGCAGCGCCACACCCGCCAACTTGAAATCGCGCAGTGCGTGCTCGAGCAGCTTGCGTTGTGCGCCCGTGAGTGTGGCGCCCTCCTTTTCGAGGATGCGCGAGTACGCCCGATAAAGTTTCTCGTTCTGCGCGAGCTCCGTATTCCAGCCGACGAGCAGCGGCAGACAGGCGTTGTACGCGGCTCGTAGCGCATCGCTGTTGACCACGCCGTTCATGTGCCCAATGGGCGACCACGTGCGGGACAACCGATGTTGCATCTCTTCGAGCGGTACGACGAGGGAGGTAAATGTCGGCTCCTGTTGCACCAAGAGCTGCGCGAGCCGTTCGCGGTGTTCGCTGAGGAGTTGGCGAATCGTGGGTTCGATCTCATCGGTGCGGATCTGCGAGAAGGCGGGCAAGTCGTTGTGCATGTGCGTTCGCGTGTTAGAGGCTGTAGGTAGACAGACGTGCGGTCGTCCGCGAGGTTCCTCGAGTGTAGGTGTGGCGCTGGCCTTGGAGCTAGACTGCCGGACCTTCCCGCAGGTGCAACTTCTCATGGCCATCGACACGTATCGCGGCATCCAGCCGCAACTTGGTCAGCGCGTCTTCATCCACGACACCGCTGTCGTGATCGGCCGCGTCACTCTTGGCGACGATGTCTCGGTATGGCCCACTGCGGTTATTCGCGGGGACGTGCACGACATCTCGGTCGGCGCACGTACCAGCGTACAGGACGGCTGTGTGCTGCATGTCACGCACGACGGTCAATTCGTGCCGGGCGGTCGTGCGTTGTATGTGGGTACGGACGTGACGATAGGCCATCGCGCGGTACTGCATGCCTGCACTGTCGGTAACGCAGTGCTGATCGGCATGGGCGCTGTACTGCTGGATGCCGTGCACGTCGAGGATTTCGTGATGATCGGCGCGGGGAGCGTCGTCACGCAAGGTAAGCGGCTGGCGAGCGGCGGTTTGTATGTCGGCAATCCAGCGCGTCGCCAGCGCGAGCTGACGACGAGGGAAGTCGAATTCCTCACCTATTCGGCGCAGAACTATGTGCGCCTCAAAGACGAATACTTGCATGCAGCAAGTCAAGGTTAAGTCAGAGGCGCGGCGCTCACACCACGACTTGGCGCGACGGTGGCGGCGAGGTGAGTGCTTTCAGTACGGGTGCCGTATGCGGGTGCACACCTCGCCACAGTTCGAACGCCTCCGCTGCCTGCTCGACTAGCATGCCCCAGCCCATTTCGGCTCGCGCAGCACCTGCCTGTTTCGCCCACTCAGTGAACGGCGTGGAGCCTTTCCCGTAGGCCATGTCGTAGCACACGGTGTGCTTGCCGATGGCCTCTGGCGGCACCGGCAGCGTTGCCCCATGCAGACTCGCCGAGGTAGCGTTGATGATGAGATCGAAGGGTTCGCGGCTGATGTTGTCGTAACTGCAGGCGTGAATTTCCCCGAGTGCTTCGAACTCTTCGGTCAATTCGGCGGCACGATCCACGTTGCGATTCGCGATTTCGAGTCGAGCAGGTCCCGCGCCGAGCAACGGCCCCACGACGCCGCGGGCAGCACCGCCGGCCCCGAGCATGAGAATGCGTGCATCGGCGAGCGTCAGGCCTAAATTTCGCGTGAGATCGTTGAGCAGGCCCGTGCCGTCGGTGTTGTCGCCCAGCAAGCCATCGTCTTGAAGCGCGATGGTGTTGATGGCACCGGCAATGGAGGCGCGCGGTGTTCGATAGCGCACGAGCGCACTCGCCGCTTGCTTGTGCGGCACCGTGATGTTGAGTCCCTTGCCACCTTCGGCGAAGAACTTCTCGATGGCCTGTGCGAGTTGTTCGGGCGGAACTTCGATGCGTGCGTAAACGAGCGACTGGCCCGTTTGCTTCGCGAACATGCCGTGAATGAAGGGGGACCAGCTGTGCTGGACCGGATACCCCATCACCGCGTACCGGTCGACATTGGCCTGCGGCTCGCTCATGTCCACTCCGGAAGTCCCTCAAAAATGACCTGCAGTGGTGCGCATCGCGCGGCGCTCATTCCGCGACCCAGATCCCAGGCTAAGCGGCTTCGCGCAGCCAGGCGGCGGCTCGTTTGGCGAAGTACGTCAGAATGCCGTCCGCGCCCGCACGCCGAATTGAGATGAGCGACTCCAGGATGACTGCGCGCTCATCCAGCCAGCCATTACGGGCCGCAGCCATCAACATCGCGTACTCGCCGCTCACTTGATAAACGAACGTCGGTGCGCCGAAAGTCTCCTTCACGCGTCGCACGATATCGAGATACGGCAGCCCCGGTTTGATCATCACCATGTCTGCGCCTTCCTGCAGGTCGAGCGCAATTTCACGAAGCGCTTCGTCGGAGTTGGCCGGGTCCATCTGGTAGCTGTACTTGCTGCCCTTGCCGAGATTGCCGGCAGAACCCACGGCGTCGCGGAAGGGACCGTAGAAGCTGGAGGCGTATTTGGCGGAATAGGCGAGGATGCGCGTGTTGACGTGCCCGGCCACCTCCAGTGCTTCGCGAATCGCACCGATACGACCGTCCATCATGTCGCTTGGGGAGACGATGTCCGCGCCAGCTTCGGCATGGGATAGCGACTGCTTGACCAATGCTTCCACCGTCGTGTCGTTCACGACGTAGCCGGAGTCGTCGATCAATCCGTCCTGACCATGCGTCGTGTACGGGTCGAGCGCGACGTCGGTAATGACACCCATGTGCGGCACGGCGCGCTTGATCTCACGCACTGCGCGCTGCACCAGCCCTTCCACATTCCATGCCTCGTGCGCATCCGGAGTCTTCGCCTGCGGGTCGATCACCGGAAACAACACGAGCGCCGGCACGCGTAGCTCTGCCAACTGCTCTGCTTCGCGTACGAGTTCGTCGATCGTGACGCGCTCGATTCCGGGCATCGATTGGACGGCTTCACGACGATTGCGGCCTTCGATGACGAAAAGCGGGTAGATCAGGTTGTCCGCGCTCAAGGTGTGTTCGCGCATCAATCGCCGCGAAAATTCGTCGCGGCGCATGCGGCGCAACCGTGTGCGTGGGAATTCGCCTGTCTCGCGATCGCTCATAGCCCGTCATCCTGTGTAAAGATCGCCTTATACCCCAACTCGAGAACACACCAAAACATGGTTTCGAAGCTCGACAAATCGGGTGCTGGCGAGCCAGCGCGCTGCCCTTGGTGCTTAAACGGCAACGAGCTATATATCCACTACCACGACACGGAGTGGGGCGTTCCAGCTTACGACGATCAGACTCAATTCGAATTTCTGATCCTCGAAGGCGCTCAGGCCGGACTGTCCTGGTCGACGGTGTTGAACAAGCGCGAAGGGTATCGCGAGGCGTTCGCCGGGTTCGATGCCGAACGCATCGCACGGTTCGGCAAGCGAGACGTCGAACGGTTGCTGAAGAATCCCAACATCATCCGCAATCGACTGAAGATCGAGTCCGCCGTTTCGAACGCGCGCGCGTTCCTGCAGATGCAATCCAGCGGACCTGGTTTCGCCAAACACTTGTGGAGCTTCGTGGACGGCAAACCGATCGTGAATCGGTTTCGCGCTACCAGCGAGGTGCCCGCCACGAGTCCCGAGTCGGATGCCTTGAGCAAGGATCTAAAGAAACGTGGCTTTCGCTTCGTGGGCAGCACGATCGTCTATGCACACATGCAGGCGACCGGGATGGTCAATGATCACTTGGTGAGTTGTTTCCGGTACAAGGAATGTAAGAAAGGGTGAGGAGGGCACTGGGCCGTTGGGCGCTGGCCAGAAGGGATCGAAAGCTTTCCGACCAGAGCCCAATCGCCCAGCACCCTCCTGGCCCTATTCTTCAACCAGCCAGTCCACTCGCTGGTCACCCGCGTGCGGTGCCTCTGCTAGCAGCGGCAACAGCTCGGCCTGCGCATCGCGCAAGACGCTCTCCAGTTGATACGGCGGATTCGCGATCAGTAAACCCGACCCATTGAGGCCAATGGCTGAATCGCGCGGACGAATCGCGAGCTCGCACCTCAGCAGCTTGCGCAGGCCGGCTGCCTCCAACGCGCGCAACCATCGTTCGATGGCTGCACCCGCTTTGATGGGATACCACACAGCGAGCACCGTCTGTGGCCATCGGGACAGTGCCAGAGTCATCGCGCGTTCAAGTTGCGCGAACTCCTGCACGTCCTCGTACGGCGGATCGATCAGCACGAGCGCGCGTTTCTCTTTCGGAGGTAACTGTGCTTTGAGCGCAATGTAGCCGTCATCGTTGAGCACGGAGACATAGCGGGTGCGTGTGAGATGGCTACGTAGAAGACGCGCCTCATCGCTTTGTTTCTCGACCAGCACGATCCGGTCGTCCGGGCGCAGACGATGTAGTGCGATCAGTGGCGAGCCAGGATACTGTGCAGCTTCGAGCCACGGTGCGATGAGCTCGCGATAACTTCGCAGCAACGGATGATGGAGCGATGCCTCACGAACACGCGCGACGCCCATTTGCCACTCGCGCCCGCGCGCCGCTTCGATGCTCTTGAAATCGTACAGCCCCTGGCCGGCATGAGTATCGAGATACAGCAGCGGTGCGGGTTTGGCAGTGAGCCGCTCGAGCAGCGCCGTCAAGATCACGTGCTTGTGCACGTCCGCGAAGTTGCCGGCGTGGAAGGCATGTCGGTAATTCATGAAGCAATGGTAATTCGGGGGCGAGCAGCCATGTCGAACAACCTGCGCGTGCTCATGATGATCGCGGCAATGGTGACGCCGATGGCGCACGCGGCGGAGCAGGCGCTGACGTCTGAGCAGTCCGCGGCCGTGGCTCGTGCCGAACGCGAGCTTCGCGAGCACGCGAAGGGCGCGGGGACTACGCGGTACTCACTGCTCAGCGTCGAGCCGCAGCAGTGGTCGGATAGCGGCCTCGGCTGTCGCAAGCCCGGTGCGATGTATCAGCAGGTCATTACGAGCGGGCACGTTTTGAAGTTTCGCAGCGAACTGCGCACGTACGAAGTGCATGTCGCCGGCGATCACGCGGTCATATGCCAAGGTTTTCGCGAGCCGCCGGTTCGCGTGCGGGCGACGCAACTGCCGCAGCTCGAAGCGATTGCCCGCGAGGACCTGGCAGCGAAGCTCAAGGCAAAGCCCGAAGACATCCGCGTGGTTCGGCGTGTGCCCACGCAGTGGCGCATCGCGGAGCTCGAATGCCGCGACCTCACCGAAGCAGGCACAGCCCGAGTCGCAGGCTACAAGCTGTACCTGCGATATCGCCGGCGCGTGTACACGTATCACACCGACGATGCGCGCGTGTTCGCCTGCCCCGCGATTGCGGGGCAGTGAACTGCAGCTCACTCAGCGTTGATCGGGCCGAGCTTCTGCACCTGATGGCGCACAGTGTCGTTCGGGTACAGCCACAGTACGCTGCCGGTACCGCGGGTCACGTTGATCGTGGCCGTATCGAACGGGTCCAGCCCGAAGCTGTTGAGGTCGAGGCCAAGCTCCTTGACCGTATCGACTCTGCCACGTTGCACGTCGACGCTGCCGTCCGGTCCCGTCACTTCGAGTCGATACTTGAACACCGCGGGCACTCGGCCAAGCGTGCCACCCACTTTGGTGAACGGCAGGATCACCACGCGGTCGTTGAAGTCCCATGTGCTCACGAACCAGTCGAGATTACCCTCGCCGCCGACGTCGAACTGCGCCGTGACGAAGTCGCCGGGATTGGTATCCGCGAAGACGGACAGATCGGCTGCGGCGAGATGCACGTCATCCGTGCCGTTGTTGTCGACATCGAGGAAGAAGTCGAAACGCAGATCGGATACATGCTCCCAGGGGGCATCCATCGCGATGCCGAACTCGATGACGGGCTCATCGAGGTACAACGTGGGATCCGCCGTGCGATATCCGATGCGGAAGAGCCCCGCTGTCTTGCCCTGCGCCTCGGCAACCTCGCCGTCGTCGGCCATCCATGTGAAGCCTTCCACTAACGAAGGCGCTGGACCCAGGTTGATCATCCCGATCTCATCGGGGTCCTCGGCACGAGCCAACGTGCGGGAAGCCGCGTCAACTACCGCGAGATATGCCACTCGCAGTGAGTCCGTGCCGTCGTTCAACACGCACCAGCCGTCGACTTCTGACTGGCTGATGGAGGCTTCATCAGCAATGCCAGCGTCCAATGCCTGAGTCGGATCGAAGGCCAGCGTAATCTGGAATCGCGAGTTGTCGTGCGGGCCGACAGTGACATGCGATGGACACTGTACGCGCACACCGGGGTATGTCTGACCGGCAACGTGCTCCACGCTGAAGGAGCGATGCGACTCGCCGAGGTTCTTCAGCACGACCGGCTCCGTTCGCAAGAGCGCCACAGCGTGATTGATGCGGCCGAAGCTCACACCGCCAGGACTTGCGTAACTCGACAAATCGATCGCACGGTTTACACGAAGAATGCCGACGCCTTGCCGCGCGACGTCCGTGTCCCCGCTCGTGTTGGCGGGCACGGTGGAGTTCTGCAGCAGCGCTTTGATGGCTTTGGGCGATGCATTCGGCCATTTCTGCAAGAGAATGGCCGCGGCGCCTGCCACATGCGGCGAGGCCATCGAGGTACCGTCCAAGGTCGACGACTCGATGCCCGTGCCCACGCCTGCAGAGACGATGCTGAATCCGGGCGCAGACAAGTCAGGCTTGAACGTGGATCTACCGTGCCCTGGACCGCGTGAGCTGAACTCCGTCACGCGATCGTCACGAGCGGAATCGGGTGCCGTGTCGATCGTGACCTGTACGCCGCTTGCGGAGGTGAGCGTGTTGCCGATCGTGTACGAAATCATCAAGCCAGGGATCCGCACCGCTTCATCGAGCCCACCCATCACGATGGGTTCGATGCGATCGGGCGCAGTGCCGTCGTTATAGACAACGACCGCGCGTGCGCCGGCGTTCTGCGCGTTTGTGTACTTCACGAGGAAGTCGCACGTACCGCGAATCACGAGGGCGAGCGTGCCCGCAATGACGGAAGCATTCGTCAGCGGCGCGCAGCCGTCACGCGGCTCCGCGGGTACGAGTGGCCCGCTGACCGGGCCGACATCTTCGAACCGCACGGGCCCTGCACCTTCCTCC
>CBJNAT010000082.1:0-8183 GCA_966434585.1 uncultured Gammaproteobacteria bacterium
GGTGCGCACTTTCTCGATGCGCCGGTGAGCGGCGGCGTGGAGGGCGCGCGCAATGGGACGCTCGCCATCATGGTGGGGGGCGATATACAGCAGTTTGCCCGCGCGGAGCCCGTGCTCAGGACCCTGGGGAAGACAGTCACACACTTCGGTCCTGTGGGCTCAGGGCAAGCGGCCAAGGCAACCAATCAGATCATGTGTGCCGGTATCATCCAGGCCGTTACCGAAGCCATGGCGTTCGCCCAAGCGGAAGGTCTGCCGCTGCAGGCGCTGATCGATACGCTCAGCCAGGGCGCAGGCTCGAGCTGGTATTTCGTGCACCGTGCGCCGAACATCGTCCGCAACGAGTATCCGGCAGGCTTCCGCATGCGGTTGCATGAGAAGGATCTGCGCATCTGCCGCGAGATGGCTGCCAACCATGGTGTCCAGCTACCCTTGATCGAGATGACGCTGCTGCACTATCGCAAGTTGATCGAGCAGGGCCACGGAGATGAAGACATCTCTGCGCTGTTTCGCCTGAAACAAGCGATGTTCGAGCGTGCGGCAGCGGGCTCGAGCCCACCGAGGTAGAGCTCGCATGCCCGCGCCGGCAGAACCCACACGCGCCGCCCTACCGAACGCAGCCGATACGTTCTTTTTGCCGGATTTCTGCAGCGCGCGCAGTGTTCTCGCCGTCGTACTCATCGTCGAGCTCGTGGCTATCACGCTCACTGTGGCGCGTCAGTCATTGCACGAGAATTTCTGGGTCGATCTCGCAAGCTGCTCCCTGTTCCTGCTTTGGCTGGGGCTCGGCTGCGCGGCGGTGCTGTGCCGCGCACGGCCTCGCCTCGTGCGCATGCCCACTGAGCGTGCATGCTTCATCATGTTCGGGTTGTTATTGCTGGTGGTGACCGCCGTCTCGGAGCTCGTGTTTCAGGTCGGCAGCTATTGGCGCAACCGCTTCGTCGACGTGAGTTCCATCTTTCCCGTGGATCACGCGGGCTTTCTGCTGCGCAATCTTGCGGTGGGCGCCATCGTGAGTGCGCTGGCACTGCGCTACTTCTACGTGACGGCGCAGTGGAAACGGCACGTCGAGGCCGAGGCGCTGGCTCGTCTTCGGGCACTGCAAGCCCGCATTCGCCCCCACTTCCTGTTCAACAGCATGAACACCATCGCGGCCCTCACGCGCTCGAATCCGGCGCGAGCAGAAGCAGCGGTGGAGGACCTCGCAGATCTGTTCCGGGCGTCCTTGAGCGAAGGCAACGTGCACGTCCCACTCAAGGACGAACTGGAGATCGTACGCACGCACGAGCGCATCGAGCGTCTGCGGCTCGGAGACCGACTGCACGTGGCGTGGGACGTGCAGGAGCTGCCGCCGAAGACGATGGTGCCGAGCCTCATCGTGCAGCCGTTGCTGGAGAATGCCGTCTATCACGGCATCGAAGCATTGCCGGGCGGCGGAACGGTGAGAATCTCAGGCCGCCAAATCGGCTCGATGATCACCATCGAGGTACGCAATCCGACTCCGGTGCAGCTCAGTTACTCCGAACGCGAGGGCAACCGCCTCGCCCTCGAGAACATCCGGCAACGGCTGGAAGTTGCGTGGCCTGGTCGCGCACGCATCGAGATCGAGCAGCGGGAGGGCGAATTTGCCGCGCGACTGCACTTCCCCGCCTCCGACAACGCGCTTGCCGCCGCTGAAGAACAGGCCCACGCACCGGAGTTTCCGCCCCGACGATTAACTGCAGCGCCATGAACAGCCAGACTCGCATGAAGTTGCTCATCGTGGATGACGAGACGCCGGCGCGCGAGCGGCTGCGCCGCCTGGTCGATGAAATCGAGGACTGCGAAGTAGTAGGCGAGGCCGGCAACGGCGAAGAAGCGCTCGCACACTGCGGCCATCTGCAGCCGGACGTCGTATTGCTGGACGTGCGCATGCCAGGCTTATCGGGGCTGGAAATCGCACGCCACCTCGACAGCCTCGAAGATCCGCCCGCGATCATCTTCACCACGGCCTACGATCAGTACGCCGTCGAAGCGTTCGAAACCGAAGCCGTCGGTTATCTACTCAAACCGGTGCGCAAGGAGAAGCTTGCGCACGCGCTGCGTCACGCGGCGCGCATCGCTCCACATCGCATCGTGAAGCTCGCACAAACGGCGAAGCTCGCGCACCGTCGCGAACAGATCTGTGCGCGACTGGGAGAGCAGCTCCGGCTCATCCCGGTGAACGACATCTACTTTTTCATCGCCGATCAGAAATACACGACCGTGCGCCACAAAGGCGGCGAGGACTTGATCGACGAGTCATTGAAGGCATTGAACGAAGAGTTCGCAGCCGACTTCGTGCGCATCCATCGCAACGCGCTGGTCTCGGAGCGATTCATCTCGGCCGTGGAGCGCAACGACGATGGCCGTTACACGGTCCGAGTGCGCGACTGCAACGAAACGCTGGAAGTCAGTCGACGCCATGCGGCGGAGCTGCTGCGTCGCGTCAGAGGAGAAAGTTGAGCCTGCGCGTCGGAGCCGGGCGCTTCATCGCAAGGCCTTCACCAACCGACTCACAGTCGTGGCGGCGAGCGCGCTTCGTGTGCCCCAGCGCAGCAGACGACGTGGACCGATGAGTGCGAGCACCGCGACGCCGATCCCGAGCATCAGAGGCTTGGCAGCAACGCGCCGAACGGAATTGAGCGTGTTGTCGATGCGGCTCAGCCGCTGCTCGATCGTTCCGACGTCATAGGTCAGCTCCGCCCGTTGTGCGGCGGCTCGCAGCCGCAATGACTCGCGTCGGTGAGCCAGCGTCTGAGCACGCTCGCTCAGGTTCATGGCTGTTCACCGAAGTGGGCGCGCAGCTCGTTTCGATCTCGAGCGAGCTCACTCAGGCTGGCATCGAGCAGGCGCGGTTTCGACTTCAACTTCGATCGCATCACGCCCACTGCGATGAGGGTGATGACGATGAAGGCAGCTGTGACACACACCGATGCCAGGACGCGGTGCGTATCCCAAAACGCAAACACGATCGTCAATGCAATGAAGAGCGCGCTGATGAAGGCGCACACGAGTGCAACGAAGGCGATGGCCAGCAGTTTGGCAGCTCGTTGCACTTCCTCCTGCAGCTCGGTCGTGATCAGCTCCAGGCGCGTTTGCGCCATCGTGAGCACCGTGTGCAACAGATTGCCGAGCGACTTGAACAGCCCGGCCGCCGGGCCCGGTGCCGAGCCTGGCGTGAAGGGATCGCGATATTCGACACTCATGATGCGTAGCGCCGCCCTAGCGACGGCTGACCAGCAGGCCGATCAGTACGCCGACCCCGGCAGCAATGCCGAGCGCCTGCCACGGATTCTCGCGCACATAGTTCTCGGTAGCGTCCGTCGCCGCGCGAGCTTGCTTCAGCGTCGTGTCCTGCAGATCGCTCATACGTGCCTTGGCCGCACGCAGGGACTCCTCGGCGCGGGCGCGCGCTTCCTGCAACTTCTCGCCGCTCTGGGCGGAGGTGGCCCGCAGCAGCGCCTCGGCATCTCGCACCACGGCCCGCAGCTCCTCGAACAACGACTCGCTGCTCTGATTGCCCATCTCTGCGCTCATGTGAGTTCCTCGGTCGGTGTGGTGACTACAGCGCTAAGCCTAGCGCGCCTGCGAGCGGCCGAATATCTGGGGCTTTCCCGCCTGGCTCGGTGTTAGCATCCCAGGCCCATAAGGCTTCGAGCAGGTCGCAATGGAACAGGTCTCGCGCAACAGCACTTCGCAGGATCGCTTCTACGCCCGTACCTTTGCACTGGTAACCGTTTTGCTGTTGGGAATCGCGTTCTACCGCATCATCCAACCATTCGTCGGTCCGTTGATGTGGGCGGCGTTCCTCAGTTTCCTGTTCCATCCGCTGCACGTGCGCTTCACTCGTCGGCTGCGTAATCGTCCGCAGACATCCGCGCTGCTGCTGACGCTCTTCGTCTTCGTCCTGTTCATCGGCCCTCTTACGGCATTGAGCGCGGCATTCGCGGCACAGGCCGGTGAGCTACTGCAGTTCGTGCAATCGACGGTGGCCGATCAGGCCAGGAGCAACGTGTCGAATCTGCACTCGGTTCCTGTGCTTGGGCCCGCACTTGGCTGGCTCGAAACCACGTTCGACATCGATACCGCGCAAATACGCGGCTGGTTCAGCACGGGCGCACAGCGCATCCTGCAGACGATCGCCTCGCTCGGCGGCAAGGTCTTCCTCGGTGCGATCGGCACGGTCATCGGTTTTGCGCTGATGATCTTCGTGTTGTTCTTTTTCCTGCGCGACGGCGAAGCGATGTGGAGCACGGTGCGTGAACTGATCCCGATGTCCGAGCCGGCGAAGCGGCGGCTCTTCGAGCATCTCGCTGCCGTTACGCGCGCCGTCGTGTACGGCTCTGGGCTCACCGCATTACTGCAGGGTGTGCTCGTCGCGATTGCGTTTGCAATCATCGGACTGCCTTCGCCCATCGTCTTCGGCGTGATTACCGCACTCGCTGCCTTGCTGCCATTTGCAGGCTCTGGCGTAGTGTGGCTGCCGGCTGCCATCGTGCTCGCCGTTCAGCAGCGCTGGGGCGCAGCGTTGTTCATGGTGTTGTGGGGCGCGCTGCTCGTGTCGCTCGTCGACAACTTCGTGCGTCCGCTGCTCGTCTCCGGCCGTGCCGAGGTTAGTACGCTCACCGTGTTCATCGGCGTTCTCGGCGGTATTGCCGCGTTCGGCACGATCGGTCTCATCCTGGGTCCCGTCATTCTCGCGCTGATCATCGCGTTGGTGCGCTTCACGCTCGACGTGCGGCGCGGACACGCCCCACCCATTCACCTACCCTGAATCGTCATCTCATGGACTCTCTGCGCATCGCGACGCGCCAAAGCCGCCTGGCGCTGTGGCAGGCCGAGCACGTTGCACAAGCTCTGAGAACGCATCACCCGCAACTGCAGGTCGAGCTCGTGCCCATGACGACGCAAGGCGATCGTGTCCTCGATCGAACGCTCGCGCAGGTTGGCGGCAAGGGCCTCTTCATCAAGGAGCTCGAAGTGGCCTTGGCCGAGCATCGTGCCGACATCGCCGTGCATTCGATGAAGGATGTGCCGAGCGAGATCCCCCCGGACATGGTTCTGACCGCCATGCTGACGCGCGCCGATCCGCGCGATGCGTTCGTGTCGAATACGTTCGCGGAGACGCGCGCTTTGCCGCACGGCGCACGCGTCGGTACGTCGAGCTTGCGGCGCCAGTGCCAGTTGAAAGCGATTCGCTCCGATCTGCAGATCCTCACGCTGCGCGGCAACGTGGAAACCCGATTGCGCAAGCTCGATGCCGGCGAGTACGACGCCATCATTCTTGCGAGCGCCGGGCTGCAGCGTCTTGGGTTACAGAATCGGATCACGAGCTTCATCGAGCCGACGCAGTCGTTACCCGCGGTGGGACAAGCCATCGTCGGCATCGAATGTCGCAAGGACGACGCGCGCAGCATCGCCTACTGTCGCGCACTCGAGGATGCAGCCTCGCGCATCTGTTGCACGGCGGAGCGCGCGTTCGCGCAACGCCTCGAAGGGAGCTGCCAATCACCCATTGCCGCGTACGCGACGCTAGCCGGTGGGACGGTGCGACTCGAAGGTCTCGTCGGCGCGATCGACGGCTCGATTCTCTATCGAGAGCAGATCACGGGAACCAGCGAGAATGCAGCCGCGCTGGGAGTACAACTCGCCGAGCGCATCCTGGCCGCCGGTGCCGATCGTTTGCTGGCCGAGTTGCGCGGATGAGCTCCTGCATCATTCCGTACGTCGTTCCACCATTGCACGGCTTACGCGTGCTTGTCACACGCCCGGCGGAACAGGGCGCAAGATTGAGCGAGCTGATCGTCGCGGGCGGCGGCGAGGCCTGCGTGTTTCCGAGCCTCGCCATCGAAGCGATTCCGTCCCTCGGCGCCCCCGCGCACACGACGTACGAATGGGTCGTGTTCGTGAGCGCCAACGCGGTCCGCCACGCCGCCCCGCACTTACCTGTCGCCATTGCAAGAAAGGTTGTCGCGATCGGTCACGCGACGGCGCGCGCTCTAGAGGAGCATTCCTGGCCAGTGCATCTGGTGCCGCCCACGCCGCACACGAGCGAGACCTTGCTGGGGATGCCCGAGTTCGACGTTGCAGCCATGCAGCGGGTCCTCATCGTGCGCGGCGAAGGTGGACGAGAGCAGCTGGGCATCGCGCTCGGTGCACGTGGGGCTTCGGTCGAGTCATTTACCGTGTATCGGCGCGTGCCGGCCAACCACTCGGACGAAGAACGTGCCGCACTCGAACGCGAATGGCAGGACAGCGGCATCGACATCGTGACCGCGACGAGCGCTGAAACGCTGACGCATCTACACGACCAACTCGGGCCCGTTGGTCGCGAGTTGCTCGGCCACACACCCTTGCTGGTTGCAAGCTCAAGAATCGCCGACAGCGCCCGCGCGATGGGGCTGAGAGGTGATTGTGTCCTGGCGCCTGCCGCTGACGATGCGAGTCTCGTCGGCGCGATGAGCCACTGGTTCGCTCGCGCGAGATAACACTCGAGCCACGCGGATCGCCCTCCGAGCGGCAGGCTGTTAGCATGTTCGCCGCGTCGCCAAGTTCTCTTGCCCATGGACGAATCCACCTCATCCACGACCCGCACTAGCGCCGTTCGCTCGCGGCGTCCTCCCGTTCGTCTGCTCACCGCCGTTGCCGTGCTGGCGCTGGCCATCTCCGGTTACGCGTTGTTCCGCCTCGATTCGACACGCGACCGTGTGAGCACGCTGCGAGAAGAAGTACAGGCACTGACGAGCGCGCGCGATCTGTTGCGTGCCGAGATGGACACGGCAGTACGTCGCGAGCAACAGGCGCGTCGCGATCTGGAAAGTCAGCTCGCCAACATCAAAGACCTCAATCGCCAACTCGAACAGCTCGCCATGAGCGTCGAAGAGTTGCGCGGTCGCGCATTGGGCCCGGAACGCGCTTGGTCGCGTGCCGAAGCGTTGTTCCTGCTCGAGCTTGCGAACCGTCGCTTGGTCTTCGATCGCGATCTCGTCACGGCGGTGGTTGCCCTGCAATCGGCCGATGCGCGACTCGCTGCGCTTCGCGAACCGGGCGTCGAAGCGGTGCGCGCGCAGATCGCCCGCGATCTGCAGGCGTTGCGAGCCGTCCCGGCGCCCGACTTGACGGGCTTGCTCGCTCGTCTCGCGAGCTTGGAGGAACAGGCGAATGACTTGCCCGTGAGCGGCCTGGTCGTGATGGAGCGACGCGCACCGGGCGATTCGAATGACGACACGCGCTCGAGTTGGAATATCGTGCGCGAGACGCTCTCGCATTTGATCCGTGTGCGCGAGGTCACGGATCGCACGGGCACCATCGTCAGCCTGGAAGAGCAGAACCTGCGTCGCCAGCACCTGCAATTGCTGCTGTTTGCCGCACGGCAGGCGCTATTGCGCCATGACGCCGTTACGTATCGCAGCAGCATGGCCAGTGCACGGCTGTGGTTGAGCGAGCACTTCAACATGAAGAAAGTGCCTGTGAAGGCCGCGCTGGAGGAGATTCAGACACTCGAACCGATCGACGTGGATCCGGCGTTGCCCGATATCTCGGCGACTGTTCGCATGCTGCAGAAGCTCATGCCGGGCCCGAGCGCATCATGAAAGCGGGTTTGTATGTCGCACTCGCGATGATCGCAGGCGCGCTGCTCGCGAATGTGCTCATGGCCGACACGGGTTACGTGGGCATCCGCTTTGCCGGGCGACTCATCGAAATGTCGGTGCCGACGCTCGTGCTCGTGCTCGCGGCGGCGTACTACCTCACGCGCCTCATCGCTCGTGCTAGCCGCGCACGCGCGGCAATCGCCAATGCACGACTCGAGCGTCGTCACGAGCGCGCACGTCGCAGCCTGGCACGCGCGATCATTCAGATGGGTCGCGGCGAGTGGGAGCAGTCGGAAGCTTCCGCGCTGGAAACCGCACCGGACAGTCCCACGCCTGCCGCAAACTATCTGCTGGCAGCACGAGCCGCCGATTTACAAGGCGCGCGTCGGCGGCACGACGACCTGCTCGCCCGTGCCCTCGAGACGAGTCCCGAAGAGCGAGCCGCCGTGCTCATCATGCAAGCCGAGGCACACATCAAGCATAAGGAGCTGCAGGTAGCGCGGGCGACGCTCGAACAGCTTGAAGCGAGCGGCGAGCAGAATGCGCGTAGCCTCGTCTTGCTCGCACGCA
>CBJNAT010000083.1:0-8170 GCA_966434585.1 uncultured Gammaproteobacteria bacterium
AGGCGGTAGTTGGCGAGCACCTCACGCGTATCCGATGGCGATGTGTTCTGCAGTGCATCGCCTGCTTCGCCCGGCTCCCAAGCGCCACCGATGTGGTAGTGCAACTCCAGTGTCATCGTGGCCAGCGCCGGTCGAGCGCATTTTGAAAGCCCCCATGGAGCACCGGCTGTGCTCGCGACAGATAACTCGATGGATAGAGTTCTGCCGGAGCGCCTTGCCGATCGAGCCGCGACAGCTGTTCCGCGTTCAGTTCGAAATCGAGACAGCCGAGGTTCTCCTCGAGCTGCCGCAGCGTACGCACGCCCAGGATCGGCATCACACCCGCTTTGGCGCGCAGCCAGTTCAGCGCTACCTGCGAGGGACGACGACCGATCGCTCCGGCCACCTCGCTCACCATCGCGGCGATGACCCGGCTAGGCTCATCCAAGGTCCTGAACTTCATGCTGTCGAGACGTTTGCTCTCGCCATCGGCTTGGGTGCCGTACTTGCCGCTAAGGATGCCGCCTGCCAACGGCGACCAGGCTGCGACACCTAGCTGTAGCTCGCGAGCCATGGGTAGCAGCTCGTGCTCCGCCGCGCGTTCAACCAGACTATATTCGATCTGCAATGCAACGAATGGCGTCCAGCCGCGGCAATCAGCCAACGTATTGCACTGGGCGACGATCCAGGCAGGCACATTGGATGCGCCGATATAGAGGATCTTGCCTTGGGTCACCGCGTCATCGAGCGCACGCATGACTTCGTCGGCCGGCGTCACGGCATCCCAAGCGTGAACCCACATGAGATCGATGTAATCGGTTTGCAAGCGCCGCAGGCTCGCTTCGAGCGAGCGCATCAGACTCTTGCGATGATTGCCCGCCATGTTCGGGTTGCGGCCGCCCGGCATCGCCAGTGTGTACTTGCTGGCGAGCACCACTTCGTCGCGATGTCCAGCAACCAGACGACCCAGAATTTCTTCGGAACGCCCGCCGGCATAGATCTCGTTGGCGGTGTCCAAGAAGTTGCCGCCGGTATCACGAAATCGCCCGTAGATGGCAGCAGCGTCGGATTCCGCCGTGCCCCAATGCTCGACACCGAAAGTCATGGTGCCAAGGCACAGCTCGGAGACACGTAGACCAGAACGGCCGAGAAGTTTGTATCGCATGTAGGCGACCTCTTGAGTCGATGGCGCTATCCAAATTCGAGCTACAACGGATGACGCTTCAAATGCCGCAACAAGTGGGCGAAGACGATATCCGGCTCATCTTGCACGAGCCAATGTCCAGCATCGAGCTCTACAAACTCGTAGGGTCCTTGCATATAGCGGCGGGCGCCGTCGACAGCCCCACGACGCACCGAAGGATCGCTGCTGCCCCAGATGAGAAGTGACGGCACATCGACGGGACGGAATTCGATCGACGTACCGTCCAGCGCGCGCATGTGACCGTTGGTCGCTCGATACCAATTGAGTATGGCGGTGAGTGCGCCGGGTTGTGAGAGCACCTCGTAATAGGCGTCGCTCGCGGCTTCACCGTGCGTCTTCCAAATCGCACGCAACGCAGCGAAGTCATTCGCCGACCAGCGCGCTTCCAGAGGATCATCGCTAGCCAGCGTGCTCGCCAAGAACTTGCGATAGTGCTCGCCCTCGGGATCATCGCGCACGCCTTCTGCAAACGCCTTGTAGTGCGGGATCGATAGCGCCGCATAGCTGGCAATCCGGCGATCTGCATCGCAGGCGATAGCGCACCAACCCGCTCCCGCGCCCCAGTCGTGCGCAATGAGATGAAATCGCCCGAAGCCGGCAGCGGTAGCGATTTTCAACACGTCATTACCGAGTTCGGCGTGTCCATAGGCGGACACGTCCGCCGGACGCGCACCGCCACTGTAGCCGCGCTGATCCGGCGCGAGACATCGATAGCCCTCGGCCGCGAGGCGCGACATGACCGACTCCCACATGAACGAAGTCTCGGGACAACCATGCAGCAGCACGACAGGCTCGCCGGTATCGCCTGCGGCTCGGCACGTAAAAGTGAGCCCTGCGTTCAATTCGAAGATGTCGACCATCTTTCCAAACTCCTCGGACAAACGTTCAGCCAAAAACCATGAGGCCCCGTCAATGCAGACGGGGTCGACGCCGAACTCAAGAACTCCATTTTGGCCCCCAACAAAGAGATACCTGAATATAGGGACTTACGAATAGCGTGTCTACCGCGACGTCAGGTGCTTGGCGTGGGTAGGTAACGCTTGGTAGGTCATCCCGGTCTCCTATGCTCGCGGCGGCAGTAGACTCAAACGCCTTGGCTAACGCGTCGCACCGCACCTGCGCTGCTGTCCAAATGCCAGCATGAGCATCCAGATCACCATCCGCGATGTACCGGAGAAGGTCCGCGACGAGCTCGCCGCGCGTGCCGCTTTGCAAGGCAAGTCGATGCAGGAGTACCTGCGCGCTGAACTTGAACGACTGGCGGCGCGTCCCTCCGTGGATGCTTGGCTCGATCAGGTACGCAGGAGAAAGCGCGCTGCACGAACCCGCGTCCCTGCCGCGCAGATTCTCAAAGCACGCGACGTTGATCGGTGTTGAGTGCCGTCGTCGACGCATCGGTGCTGATCGCCGCCCTGCTCGATTCCGGGGACAACGTTACCAGTTACGACGCCTGGTATGTGGCCCTCGCCGAGGCTCTGCAACTCCCCCTGGCCACGTCTGATGAGACGTGGCGCCGACGCCGACACTGCAGAAGCTACTGCGCGTCAAGACGCTAGCGAGCCGCCCGTATAGTTGTCATCGACTTCAAAGGGCTCCCGTACGAGCTTCCCGCGCAGTTCTGATCGCGATGATCATCCAATCAGTTTCACCACTCGCAAATCTTCCAAATACTTGAGGATGAACGGCGCGGAAAGATGCGGGATGTCCTTCGCCGCTCCAACTTCATACTTGCGCACGTCCTCTCTAAAGCGTCGCGCCGATGGGTGCGCTCCCGCCATCGCCGGCATGGGCTCTCGCAACTGATGAATGAGCGGCAACGACGACTGCTGTCGCTGCTTTTCGGGCAAACCACGCAACGCAGTTTCGAAACGCGCCGACCAATCCGCATAGTCGTCGATGCGTTGAATCCTGTGCCCTGCTTCAATTGCCCAATCGATGAAGGTGTCCATGGAAATTCCATCGTCGTGTGGATTGACGACATGGTAAGTGCGGTATCCACTCAGACTGTTTGCACCGAGCGTGGAAATCGATTCCGCGGTGAAGTCGACAGGTAGTCCGTCGTAGTGAGCGCGCTTGACATCGCCTGAGTAGAACGAGCGCGGCGCAAGTCCCGTCACCAGAATGCTGAAGAGCCAGCGCGTGAACATATCCGGTACGTTGATCTGACCTTGGTATTTGCTGTGCGCCAAGATCATGTCCGAGCGGAAGACAGCGACGGGCAAGCCATAGCGATGGTGCGCCTCTCGCAGCAGCACCTCGCCTGCCCATTTACTGTGGGCATAGCCGTCCGCGTAGCGTTGACTATCGAGGCGACGAACCGGCGTTGCGGCGCGCACATCCGCCTCTTCATCCATTACCCCACCGCCGGGCAGCATTGCCGCGGCTACCGTAGAAACGTTCACGATCGGTTTCAATCGCTGTGTCACTGCAAGGCGAATCAGCTCCGCTGTGCCAATCACATTCGCGCCGAACAGCTGCGCGTACGGCAGCACATGATTGACGAAGGCCGCAGGATGAACGATGAGATCGACAGTTTCAGTCAATCGTTGCCAGTCCGCGCATGCAAGGCCCAGATCCGGCTCAGACAAGTCGCCGGCAAGAACCTCCAAGTGCGAGCTTGCTAGCGCTTCGAAGTGACGCTTCAAATCCGGATCGCCGCTGTCGAAGACTTCCGCAATACGAACACGCGCAGACTCGGCATCCTGACCGCGAGCGATACAAACGACGCGACCGCCAACTTTCGCCATACGCTCGAGCCATTCCAAACACAGAAAGCGTCCCAGGTAGCCGTTCGCTCCGGTGACGAGCACGGTGCGAATGTCTCGATTCACCGGGGCAGCTTGGTGTCCTGCCTGCAGGGTGTTGGCGTCGATGAGCTTCTCGAGCGTCAGATCGCTGGCGTGAATCTCCGTTGCGCCGCGACCGTGGACAGACGCAAACGTCGGACGCTTGAAGTCGCTGTCGCGTGCTCGCTCGATGTAGCGAGCCAATTGTTGCAGGCTGCCAGCGGGGTTGTTGATGACGCCCGCCGGAACTTCGATCTCGTAGATTTCTTCGAGCAACAACGAACATGAGAGCGCAGACAGCGAATCGCCGCCCAAGTCCTTGAAACTGATGGCACGGGTCACATCGATACTCTCGATGCCCAAAGTCGCTTGCACTGCACGGGCGACGATTTGCAAGACCGGCGCATTGCGCCCTTCGCTGCGGAGCGCAGCTAGCTCGTTGGCCTGACTGGCAGCGATGTCTTGATACAGTTGCTCGAGCCGTGCGCTGTAACGCTCCTTGAACTTGGGGCGCTGGTACTTACCTATGCCCGCGAGCAAACCGTTCTCCGCAGAGAACGGCACACGCTCAATGATAAAGTCGCGTGGCACCTCGTAAGGGTTCAGTTGTTCGTCGCGCGCAACGTGTTTGATGGCCTCACGCAAGGCCGCTTTGATTGCAGGTTCGTCATGCAGCGCGATGCCCATCTGCTTTAGCGTGTCTTCATTCGGCACCAGCACACCGAGCAGATACGAGCGTTCGCTGGTGCCATAGAGATAAGCTTGTCGCACGAGCGCATGGCCGTTCGTGTAAAGCGTTTCGAGCCGAGAAATGGCGACGAATTCGCCTTGAGCGAGCTTGAGCACATTGTTGCGCCGATCCACGTACACGAGCTGATCGGGCGCGATCTCGGCCATGATGTCGCCGCTCTTGTAGTACCCGTCTTCCGAGAACACCGCTGCAGTGACCTCTGGCCGCTTGTAGTACCCGAGCATCATGCTACTCGTCTTCACCCATAGCTCGCCGCGCGGATAGGGCTTGTCCGTCTTGAAGTAGCCGAGCTCCGGCACATCGTCGAGCTTGTAGTCGATGACGGGCGGACGAGTGATGCGTCCGTTGTGCGTGACTCCGGACATTTCCGTCGCGCCATAGTTGTCGTCCATCTTGAAGCCGAACACCGCTTCCATGAACTCGCGCAGGTCGGGGGCAAGTGGGGCGGAACCGAAACTGCCGGACAGCATGCGACCGCCGAGCACTTGATTGCGCGTCTCGAGAATCAATTCGTGCTTGAGCGCCTCAACATCCGTGACTCCCGGCGAACGTCTCTCGAGTTCAACCTGATACTGCTGATAAACCATCTCGCAAATGCGCGGCACGATGCCCATGAAGGTGGGGCGCACGCGCTTGATGTCTTGGAAGAACTCGGAGAGATCGCTCTTGGCCGTGAAATAGCAGGTGCCGCCGGAGCCGAGCGTCGTGAACACCCCGCTACGTCCGAACGCGTGATTCATCGGCATGTAATGCATGTAGAAGAACGGGATCGATGACACGAAACGCCACACGGGCTTCAACATCAATTCCGGATACATGGCACCTTTCGGCAGGCCCGTGCTGCCGGAGGTGTAATAGATCGTGCACAGGCGTTCATCGGTACTCGGCTCAGCGAACAACGGTGCGGCCGGCAGAGACTCTCCCTTGGCGCAGGCGGTTTGTAGCGTGACGAGCAGATCGGGAAGCCCAGCTGCGGCGAGCTTCTGTCGCGCTCGCTCGAATATTTCGCGTTCGTCATCGACCTCGGGTTGATAGTCGAACACCAACACTCCACCCGGGCGATGTCCGTTCAACACCAACTCTACGGAGGTATCGAGGCACTCGATGCTCGTGGCGAGCCAGCGCGGCTCCACTTCCTTGATGATGCCGAGCAAATGAGACATGGGCGCGTTGGTCTGCATCGGGACGACCACTGCGCCATTGTGAATCGCGGCCAAATCGACTGTCGCGAAATCGATGCCGGCGAAGGCAACGATGCACATCAGATCGTTGGCCCGAAGCGGACGAGCCTCATCGTGATGCCACAGCGTGGCCAGTGCGCGAGCCCGCGCCCAAAGTTCGCGATAACTTAACGTCTCATAATGATCGAGCAGTCGCCTTCTTGTACGGCCTGTGGCCGAGTCAGTGACCTGCTCCGTTGCGCGAACACCCAGTGCCGGGCGATCGGCGTAAGCATCCATCACCAACGCAGCAATTTGTGCCAATCCCAAGTCGGCACGTCGCTTCGCTTCGTTGATCTCCGGCAATGAGACCGCCGCCCGGAATTGAGCATCGCTCCGCATCAGCTCTTGGGTGCGAACGGCCACGAATTCACTGGGCGTGCCGACGAAAGAGGCAGGTCGATCGAGTGCGGCTTTCTTGACGGTTTCCATCATCCCTCCGCTGCAGGCATTTGGCTGCTATAGGCTTGTGCCTGCTGCAACGCTGCGCTTCAGATCAGGCCCGGTCGGACGATCGCGTCCGTTCCGCCATCGACAAAGATATTCTGGCCGAGTAGGTAGCCACCCTGCAGACCTACCAGGAAGGCGACGACCTCGGCAATCTCTTCAGCCTCCGCGTAGCGACCGACCGCGTTGGGCGTCGATGTGGCAAGCGCTTCGCGTGCTTCGGCAGTCGCTCGGACAGGCACGGTCATGGGCGTTGCCGTAACGCCAGGGGCCACGGCATTGAGCAAAATGCCGGAACCGGCCCATTCCCTGCTGACCGCTGCTTGTCGCACCCATCGGGCCAACGCCATCTTGCTGGTCGAGTAAGCGACATTCTCGTCAATCTCGAGACTCGCCAGGGCTGCCTCTTCATCACCCGTCAAAAGCTGGCGAACCAAATCTTCATTCGGTGCGAGCATGATGGCCGTGGAAGTTATCGTCACCGCGCGTGGACGATCTGAGCGGGCCAGCAGCGGCCTGAGGCCCTCCAATGTACGGACTGCACCGAAAAAATTGACTGCCAGCGTGGCTCGAGCGTCTGGAACGAGCGCAATGCCGGCTGCCGCGACTACTGCATCGATTCCGTCCGGACAAAGTCTGGAAACCTGCTCGATCATCGAATTGCGACCGGCGGGTCCACTCAGATCGGCAATGACGTCACTGTCACGACGATCTACTCCGATGACCCGGTATCCACGGCTCCGCAGAAGGTTCGCCGTAGCTTTCCCGATGCCTGAGGCCGCCCCTGTGATGACCGCGGTGTGCATTGTCATTGCCCCTTGCTGGACTCTTCGCGCATGTTGGCACTCACGTTCGTACCTCCGGAGTAAGACAGTGCAGAAGGTTTGCCGAACCGTCCGCGCGGACGACGCGGCATATCCTCCGGTCGCTATGGTGTGCGCCATGCCTGCAGTCGAACTCGGCTAAATGGAACGCGACAGGATGCTAAAAGAAGCTTTGAAGTCCATGGTGCCCGCGGTCGCTGATGAGCGTCGCCGCAGAATTGAAGCCCTCGTTCAAGCCTACATAGGGACGTTGAACTCGGGTGATATCGATGCTCGCTGCGCGCTATTCTCTGCGCAGGGCAGCGCCGAAGACCCAGTGGGTAACCCGCCGATCGTTGGCCATGAAGCGCGTAAGGCCTTCTGGGGCGGCGGATCTGGCCTCAAAGCCAAGGCTCAGCTCGATTCACTCATCATTTCGGGTGCTTCCGAAGCCGCTTATCGCTTTACCGTAGAACTCTCGGCTGGCCCAGAAAGGGCAACGCTAAGTCCTCTAGTGACGATCCAGGTCAATGAGGAAGGCTTGATAGAAAAGATGCGCGTGCATTTCGATCAATCGTCGATCACGTGATCGATAACGTACGCAGGGCAGTATTCGCCGCCGCCATGTGACGCGCGGCGCGGCGGCCGGAGAAGATGCAGTCGGCATAGGACAGGCCGCTGACATAGGTCTGCGAGGCGACGCCCACCGCCGTACGGCCCGCGGCATAGAGCCCCGCGATGGGATGGCCCTCACTGTCCAGCACCAGGCCGCTTGCCTCATCCACCCGCAGGCCCCCGACGCTCATCGTCGAGATCGGCAGGAAACGGCTGTCGAGCGATAGGTCCATCGCATAGAACGGGCCGGTTTCGATAGGCCGCATGTCCACCAGCTCCTTGCCGAAAGAATCCGGCTCATCGCCGCGGGCCGCTCTGTTGTATCGCTGCACCGTGGCTTCAAGGACCTGCGGATCGGCTCCGAT
>CBJNAT010000084.1:0-8150 GCA_966434585.1 uncultured Gammaproteobacteria bacterium
CGAGTGCTTCCGAGCACACGAGGGCTGTGTACTCACCCAAGCTGTGACCGGTCATGACCGAGGGGACCGGCCCATTGTGCCGGCGCCATACCCGCCAGGTGGCCACCCCGGCCGCCAGCATGGCCGGCTGAGTTCTTTCAGTGGCACCGAGCGCGTCTTCCGGTCCATTCTGCACGAGCTGCCATAGGTCATAGCCCAGTACATCGGACGCTTCGGCGAACGTTTCCTGCACCACCGGCTCGGCGGCAGCAAGGTCCTTGAGCATCCCGACGGACTGCGAGCCCTGGCCGGGAAACACGACGGCAACGGTCATGCTGGAGATCCTGCGTGACAAAAAAGGCGCGCGATTATAACGATGTACGTCGGTCCCGCCGGATTCTTCGCCGGCAGACAAGCGTGAGAAACGCGCCGCCAGCTCCGCCCAGGGCGCCGTACGCATGTGCATCGACGATGACGGGCACCCCCGTGACGAGCGGCAATGCGCCGTGACATTGCTCCCAGGCGAGCTTGGTCATCAACAGAATGCCTAACACCGCTGCCATCGATCGCTGGCCCGATCGAAACCAGGCGATCGCGCCCGCAACGAGCGCCCCATGCAAGACACCGGAAGCACCCAGATACCACTCGAGAGAGGGCTCGAGCAGCAGAAAACCCGCATCGATACTCAGCGCACTGACCAGCAGGATGATCGCCCATTCGCGCGCGGCGTAGCTTCTCGGGAACAAAGCCGCAATCAAACCTGTCCCCAAGAGATTGAAGATCAGGTGCTGCGTGTCCGCGTGGGTACCGTGAGCAGTGATGAGCCGCCAGTACTCGCCTTGCAGTACGGCAGCGCGCTCGTACCGCAGCGTAGCGCCCACGGTGGGCAGAAGCCACGCCTCCACGGCTACCACCCCGAGGCATAACACGAAGAGCGCGCCGAACACGCGAGTTGTCGCTTCGTGGCGCCACGCCTGCGTGTGACGCCGTGCCGACTCAGTCATGGTCTGACTCAAGCTGCGAAACCCCTTTGCTATGATCGCCCGCCACATTCAGGCGCATCGCACGATGCGAGCCGCCATTCCAGTCAATCACGCAGGACATCCCATGCATTCGCGTACCGAGCAGCAATTCCTCATGAACCACACACGCGGTTTCACTCTGATCGAAATCATGGTCGTGGTGGTGATCCTCGGGATTCTGGCGGCGCTCGTCGCACCCAACGTCATTCGCCGGATCGATGATGCCCAAATTGCGAAGGCGAAGCAGGACATCCGGGCCTATGAGACGGGTCTCAATCTCTTCAAGATGGACAACTTCCGCTATCCGTCGAGCGATCAAGGTTTGCAGGCGCTCGTGCAGCAACCGAACGATCCCACGATTCGCAACTGGAAGCCGGGTGGTTACATCGCCGGCCTGCGCAAGGACCCGTGGGGGAACGAGTATCGCTATGTCTACCCAGGTACTCAGGGCGGGGAATACGATCTGTTCTCGCTGGGCGCTGACGGCCAGGAAGGCGGCGAAGGCGTGAACGCCGATATCGGCAATTGGAACGTCGACTAGCGCGCTTCGCGAGGGATGAGGCGTGAGGCTATAGGCTTGAGATAGAGAGCTCATGCGTAAGACCCCCTTACCTCACGTCTCACGCCTCACGCCTCAGGCCTGTTCCGGCTTCACGCTCATCGAAATACTCGTCGTCGTGGTGATCCTCGGCGTCATCGTAGCCACGGCGACCCTTGCTGTGGGTGTGCTCGGGCGCGATCGCGAGCTGGAGGACGAAGCGCGGCGGTTCGCTGCGATCATCGAGCAGTCCCGCGAAGAGGCGGAACTCCAAGGCAGGGACATTGGGATTCGGCTCGCGCAGCCTAGTTACGAGTTCCTCCAATACGACGGCCGCCGCGAGCACTGGAAACCCATTCCCGACGACTCGTTGTTCAAGACCCGAGAATTGCCCGAAGGTGTTCGCGCGCGTCTCTGGCTCGACGGCCGCGAGGTTGTCTTGAAACCGACATTGGAACCGTACGACGAAGAGAAGCGCGACAAATTCCAGCCGCAGTTGCTCGTGTTGTCGAGCGGTGACCTGAGCCCATTCGAGCTGCGCATCCAACGGGAAGGCACTACGAATCAGTGGCGCGTCATCGGCGCCCCCGACAATACCGTGAAAGCGGAGCCCATCGATGCGCAGAAACGCTAACCGAGGCTTCACGCTCATCGAAGTGCTCGCAGCGCTCATCATCGTTGCGCTCGGCATGCTCGCCGTCATCAAGGGTGTGAACGAGACCGTCCGCAACTCGAACTATCTACGCGACAAGACACTCGCGCACTGGATTGCGATGAACCAGCTCACGGAGGTGCGACTCTCGGGTCGCGTGCCTGAGATCGCGAAGAGCGACGGTGATCTACAGTTCGCAGGTCAGAAGTGGCGTTGGAAGATGAACGTCACGCAGACACCCGTGAAGTCGATGCGCCGCATCGACATCAACGTACGCAGGGATGGTATGCCGGACACCAGCTCGCTTGCCGCGATCACAGGCTTTTACGGCAGCACGGTGGAGAGACCCGGGATTGTATCCACCAAGCAGCCGTGGGCGCCGGCTCCCGCCCTGCCAGGTGAGAGCGGAGGTAATCCCAACGATCCCAACAACCCTAACCATCCCAATAACCCGAGTAACCCCCGCAACAACCCAAATGGATCTCCCGGCCAGCCGAGTCCGCAGCCCTCGGAGGACCCGCCGACAGGTGAAGAGCCCATGCTGAATGATCCGGACGATGCGGAGTAATCCGATGGGACGCCGCTCGAGCTCTCGTCAACACGGATTCACGCTCATGGAGGTGCTCGTCGCCGTGGCGATCTTCGCCATCATCGGCGTGATGGCATTGAGCGGCTACAACGAGCTCTCGTCGCAAGGCACGCAGGCGAACAAGAACAGTGCACGCGTGCGCCAGGTGCAGTCCGCCGTTTACCGCATGGTCCTCGACTTCGAACAGCTCGAGCCGCGACCCGTGCGCGAATCGCTCGGGCAGTCCATGGAACCGGCGCTGGAAGCGAAAGCCGGCACCTCGCCGCTCGTGATGCTGAGTCGTGCGGGCTGGAGCAATCCCGCAGGCATTCAACGACCGACGCTGCAGCGGGTCGCGTATCGCATCGAAGACGGCAAGCTCTACCGGGACTACTGGGTCGTCATGGACCGCACCCAGACACTCGAACCGGTGCACACGGAGCTGCTCGACGGCGTGAAGTCGGCCAGCCTGCGCTTCATGGATTTCAATCGACAATGGAACGAACAGTGGCCGCCGCCCGGCTCGTTGCCACCCGGGCTACCTAACCTGCGTCCCATCGCAGTCGAGATCAATCTCGAGCTGCAAGACTGGGGCAAGATCAAGCGCATCGTGGAGGTCTCGGGATGATCTCGCGCGTCCCTCCCAGACAACACGGAGTAGCTCTGATCATGGCCGTCCTGATCGTTGCGTTGGCAACGATCCTTGCCATCGATGTCGGATTCAAGGCATTTCTGGATCAACGGCGGGCGGCGACATCATTTGCCATGGAACAAGCATTCGAAGTGGGCAAGGGCGCGGAAGCTTGGGCTGCGGACATCTTGAAAGAAGATGGCGCCTCCGGCGGCAAGCGGGACGATCTCACCGAGCGCTGGGCGACACCGATCCCGCCACTGCCCATCGATGGCGGTGAAGTGGAAGGGCAGCTGCAGGATTTGCAGGGGCGTTTTAATTTGAACTCGCTGGTCGTCCCCGAGCAAAACGGACAGCTCCGCATGAACCAGCCCGCGTACGAGCAGCTCGTGCGGTTACTCGAGCTGCTGGAACTAGAACCCCATTGGGCTGCCAAGATCGTCGATTGGATCGACCCGGACGACAATCCCGTCAACAGCGATGGCGCGGAAGACAACGTCTACACGACGCAGACGCCGCCTTATCGCGCGGCGAACATGCCGATGACGCGCGTCAGCGAACTGCTGTCTCTGCCGGGATTCGGCGCCGATCGTTACCGTCGACTTGCGCCCCACGTCACGGCGTTGCCGCGCAATGTGAGTACGATCAACGTCTGCACGGCTTCCGCCTATGTGCTCGACTCGATGCTTGGCGATAACACCAATCACACCCTCTCTATCGAGAGCCTGACGAAAGCGCGCGAGAACGGTTGCTTTCCCGGGAAGACGGCGTTCAAGAATGAACTCGCGGGTGCGCACGACCAAGCTTCGCAGGCGCTAAAGTATTTCCAAGACCACATCGGTGAGACCAGCGACTTCTTCGAAGCCGATATCTGGATCTCTATTGGCACTACCCAGTTCGCGCTGTACAGTCTTTTGCACCGCGATCCCAATCCGCCGTATGCGGTGGGTCCATTCCTTCGCAGCTTTGGAACTCGCTGATGGCTGAAGTGCTCGTCGTTCGCTTGCAGGGCACGCCCGAGGCACACACCGCCGAGTGGATCGTGATGGACACGGCGGGGGGACGCATGGGGGGCGTAGCGCGTGGCGCGCTTACCGATGTGCCGCGCGATGCAAGCCGTAGAGTTATCGTGCTCATTCCGGGCACCGACGTGCTGCTCGCCGAACCGGTCTTGCCGGCCAAGGCAGGCGGCACAAAGCTCGCGCAACTCGTGCCGTATGCGCTCGAAGAGCATCTGGCAAGCGACCTCGACGAGCTGCATTTCGCCATCGGCCGCCGTGAAGGCTCGCACCCCGGCACACCCGTTGCGGTGATCACCCGAGCACGCATCGGCGCGTGGCTTGCGGCACTGACGGCAGCGGGATTACGAGCCGACGCGATCCATGCCGAAACTTGCGGTGTGCCAGCATCGCCGAACGGCGTCTCCTTACTCATCGACGGCATGCGTGTGTATGTCAAGCGCGAGGACAAGCCTGCGGCCGTCATCGATGTCGATCCGCTGATCGAGGGTCTGCAGCTCGGCCTCGATTCCGGCACCGAATCGCATGAACACGTCACGCTCTATGTGACAGAGCTCGACTACGAGCGCGAGCGCGATCTGCTCGAAGGCTTGCGAGAGTTCACCGCGAGCCTGCAGATGAAACTCTTGCCGGACGGCGCACTGCCGCTCTTCGCGAGCACGGTTCTGAGCAGCGCACCCGTTAATTTGCTCCAGGGGTCCTACGCAGCCGCTGCGCCAGTGCGAACCTCGCTGGCCCCTTGGCGTTACGCCGCGGCGCTCGCCGGTGTGTTGCTCCTTGCGCATCTCGCCTACAAGGGCGTGCAGTACTCGCAATTGACACGCCAGGAAGCGGAAATCGATGCCGCAATTCAACAGGTGTTCCAGGCTTCGATGCCCGGTGCACCGCAGCCCGCTCCCGACGAAGCTCGCGGATTGATGGAAGCGCGACTGACGGCAGTGCGCGGGGCGAATGCGATCGGAGGCTTCATGGGCGCATTGGACACGTTGAGCGCCGCGCTCCAGCAGGCGCCGGGTACGCGCTTGGAGGCCTTGTCGTATCGACAGAACACCACAGACCTCCGGTTGCTCGCTCCCGATGTGGGTGCTCTCGATCACATCCGGCAGGCTGCCGCAGAGCGTGGGGCCACGGCAGAAATTCAATCGGCGAATCCGCGCGAGAACAAGATCGAGGGGCGCATGCAGCTGCGCACGACGGGAGCCTGACGTGGCCACGCTGAAGCAGAGATTTGCAGCGCTCAACCCACGCGAGCGCGCCATCGTGATCGGCGGCGGCATTCTCGTTCTGCTCGTAGCGCTCTACACGCTCGTGCTGTCGCCGTTCTATCGCGCAATCGACGTGCGCGCCGAACGCTTGGAGCGTAAGCGGGCGGACTTGAGCTGGATGCACACTGTCGCCCCGGAGCTTCAAGTGTCCGGGGGTGCAACTCCGGCTGCGGCACCCAGTGGCGAATCTCTGGTCGTACTGGTTGATCGCACCGCACGCAGTGGTGGACTTTCGAATGCGCTGACAGGTCAGACACCGACAGGCAATGGCGCGATCCGCGTCCGCTTCGAGGACGCCAACTTCGACACACTCGTGCTCTGGATGGGACAACTCGTGCAACGTCAGGGCGTGTACATCGACCAGGCCACTGTCGATCAGGGCGAGAAGCCGGGTCTCGTGAACGCAAGCCTCGTCTTAACGCGCGCGGGCGGCTGATGAAACGCGGTTGGCTGCTCGCGCTGCTCGGAGTGCTGGTGTTTGTCGTGCTGCTCGTGGCGACGTTGCCGGCGCGGGTGCTGGTCGATCGCATCCCAGCCGTCCAAGCGAGCGGCGTGGGCGGCAGCCTCTGGTCTGGACATGCGCAGACACTTTCGATTCAGGGTGTGGTTCTGGGTCGTGCTCAGTGGCGATTGTTCGCTCTACCTCTGTTCCTCGGTCAGCTGAAGATCCAAGCGGACGTGAATCCACCGGGAGGCCAAGGAACGGCGCATTGCATCATCACGTTCAGGCGCGACGTCACGTGTTCGCAGGTGGATGCATCACTGCCGCTGCAATCGCTACAGATGCGACACCTGCCACAAGGCTGGTCGGGACGACTCGTTGCCGATCTCAGTCATCTAGCCGTCAAGCAGGGCTGGCCTGTCGCAGCTACAGGCCGCATTGACGTTCAGGATGTGCAGAAAATGGCCGGCGCCGGATTGAGTCCTTTCGGCAGCTTTCGTGTCGAGTTTCCGGCGCATGACATCGACCCAGCACAAGGGCTGGTGGGAACTCTGACGGATACGGGTGGACCTTTGAGCGTCGTCGGCACTCTTCGGCTCGCACCGGATCGCACTTACGTCATCGATGGTCGTGTCGCTGCGCGTGGGGACGCACCGGCCGAGGTCGCAAGAGCGATCGAGTATCTCGGCTTACCGGACGCGCAGGGACGTCGCGAGTTCTCGGTGGCAGGTAGCTTGTAACGCGTCATCCGCCCACAGCTAATGATTCCGCTGTATTGGACGTAATGAGCCGTGGACGCTGGCTGATGTAATCAGAAGACAACGAGCCCGCTCACACCCAAGCGGAAGCGAAGCGAATCCCACCTCCATATACGGATTCGTTTCGCCACGTACTCCTTGCACGACTCGTGTCTTCCAGAGGCGTCACAAGTCCATCCGTGGTCTTGCAACTGTTCCCTATGCAAGAAAGCGACGAAGTCGCGAGCTAAACCTCATGAGGAGAGATGATTCCCTAGGGCTAGAAGCGTACGAGCCCTACACAGACGATGTCACTGCGGTGAACGCGGCGCACAGAATTTGTCGTAAGTCGATACGAACTCCGGCTGCGCTTCCATCTTTGCCGCTCGTGCGAGCAGCGCTGCATACCTTTCAGGCTGATCGATGACTTCCGACTCCAACAGAAAAGTCAGAACACAACCTAACGTGATGTCCGGCTGCAGGAGGCGCTCGCCGAGCAGCCACTCCTGCCCTGCCCTCGCCCTACAGCGTTGTTCCAACACATCGAGCGTCGAATGAAGTTGGTTGCGACATCGGGCCACCCAAGGCTCGTGCTGCTTGTTCTCGGGACGAAACGCACGCTCATAAATCATTGTCCGCCCCTTCTCGGCCGCGCCGATCGCCAGCGCGAGCCACTGCAGCGCGTTGTGCCTATCTGTGCCGGATCGCGGGAGCAGTGCGCGCTCCAGGGTCACTGAGTCGTCCAGATAATCCAGGATCGCCGCGGACTCGACGAGCACTTCGCCGTCGTCGAGTACGAGCGTCGGTACTTGTCCCAGCGGGTTGTATTCGCGGATACGCTCGAAATCCGCACCGACCGACCAGTTGCGATGCTCGAAGTTCATGCCCAGCACTTTCATGCTGACTGCAACGCGGCGGACGAAAGGTGAATCGAACATCCCGATCAGAATCATGGCCTGGCTCCTTCTGGTGCTCACCAGTCTCGCTTGAATGTAGTCGATGCCGACGCGCATGCCACCGCTTCAGTACAAAGATCGCTCGACGGTGGGCTATTCTTGGAGCCGGGTTATCAACGCCCGGTGGTAACGGGCGCATTACGCACAGACGAGGAGAACTCCATGCACGTCGAAGTCAGTCACGACAGCCGTATCAAAATCGATGGTGACTTCACGCAACGTCTCAGCGCCACGCTGCAGAGCGAGCTATCGCGATTCGCCGATCGCATCACTCGCATCGAATGCCACATGACGGACACCAATGCCTCCAAAGGAGGGGCCAAGGATAAACGCTGCATGCT
>CBJNAT010000085.1:0-8144 GCA_966434585.1 uncultured Gammaproteobacteria bacterium
CATCTGAGTACTGGTGGCGGCGAACATTTTGTGCGCAAATCAGGCTTGCTGAGCTTATTGATCAACGACGGCTCTGGGAGTACGAGGCGCTGGGCGCGCTCGTGAGTACGGCAGGCGACGTGCGTGACGCCTCCGCGACGGAGAGGGCTTCGTCCTGATCGGTGCCCGGAGCAAGCCGAGCGCTCTGACGTCCTATAAGTGCAAAAACGTCCGTCTGACGTCCTATAAGTGCAAAAACGTCCGTATCCCATTCAACAGCATCTGCACGGCAATCATCACGAGCACCATCCCCATGAGGCGTTCCATCGCGGCGAGGCCGCGTTCGCCGAGGATGCGGTAGAAGAAGGGGGCCGCAAGGAGGATGGCTGCCGTTGCGAGCCATGCGACTGTCGTGGCGAGCCAGAGGTCCAGCGCTGAAGAGTCTTCTGCGCGCTTCAACAACAAGAGCGTTGCCAAGGTCGATGGCCCCGCGATCAGCGGGATGGCGAGCGGCACGACCAGCGGTTCGCTGTCCATCTTCTCCGCGTGCTGCGTGCGGACGGGAAAGATCATGCGGATTGCGATCAAGAACAGCACGATGCCGCCCGCGATGCTGATGCTTTCTTGTTGGATCTGCAGCAGTTGCAGGGCCTGATCCCCTGCGAGCAGGAAGAGCACGAGGACGCCATAGGCGATCAGCACTTCGCGGATGACGACGGTGCGTCGGCGTTCGGGGCGGACTTCCTTGAGTACGCTCAGGAAGATCGGCACGTTGCCGAGCGGATCCATGACCAGGAACAGCGTGACCACGGCGGAGATGAAGCTCATCTACGCAGCATCTCACAATCGCTCGCGCTGGAGCGGCTTCGGACTGCGGGTGAGGCTCTCGAGCGGAAAGGAGAGTCAGGCTGAGCGCTGCTCGACCGTACGGCTGCAGAACTTCAACAGCGCCGCTTGCAAGCTTTCGAACAGCAGTGGCTTGGTTAGGAAGTCGTCCATGCCTGCCGCGAGACACCGATCGAGCTCGCCGACCATGGCGTGCGCCGTGAGTGCGACGATGGGGATGTGCCGGCCATGCTGCTCCGATGCTCGGATGACGCGAGTGGCTTCGAGTCCACCCATCACCGGCATTTGGATGTCCATGAACACCAGGTCGAACTCGCGCTGGCGAAGCAACTCCACCGCCTGTTGGCCATCACCGGTGAGCGTCACCTCGCAACCGAGTCGTTGCAGGAAGCGCTGTGCCACCTTCTGATTGACCACGTTGTCTTCCACCACGAGCACGCGCGGCGCAGTTGCATCGGCGTTCGTCGCCAGCAATGAGCGCTGCGCCGTCACGATGGGTTGGCTCTGCAGGTGCCAGTCGCTCGAGGCATGCGCGAGCACCTGCTTCAGGCACGCGAACAAGTCGGCGGAGCGCACGGGCTTCGATAGATAGCCCGCGAACCCGAGGCTGGCGAAGTGCTGCATCTCGCTGTGTTGTTCGATGGACGTGCGCACGATGACTCGGGTGAGCGCGAGATCGGGATCCGAGTTGATCTGTCGTCCGAAGCGCACCCAGCGTGCATCCTGTCGCTGCATGGAAGCGAGCACGGCATCGAATGGTCGCTGCTGAACGAGGGCGGCACGCATCGCTTGCAACGCGCCGTCTGGGTCCGTGCTCCACTGCGCTTCATAGCCCGCGTGTTGCAGGCGCATGCACAGGGACTCGCACTGTGTCGCGTTGCTGTCGACGACGAAGATGCGGTGGTTGGCGACGCTCGGCGTTTCAGCACCGCGCTCCACCGGTTCCGCTGGGATGGAAAACCAGAACCGCGAGCCGCGCCCAAGCTCGCTGTCAACGCCCACACTGCCGCGCATCATGGTCACGATCCGTTTCACGATCGACAGACCCAGTCCGGTGCCGCCGAAACGGCGCGTCGTCGATGAATCGGCTTGCACGAACGGCTCGAACAACGTGGGCAGCGCTTGCGGTGCAATGCCAATCCCGCAATCTTTGACGGCGAAGTGCAGTTCCCGATCGCCCGCCGCGGTCGGCTGACATCGCACGTCCAATACGATCTCGCCCTTGCTCGAAAACTTGATGGCGTTGCCGACGAGATTCGTCAAACACTGCTTCAGACGCTGCGGGTCGCCACGGAGGAAGCGAGGCACCTGCGGTTCGATGCGGACGATGAGCTCGAGTCCTTTCGATAGCGCGTGGGCCGCCATCAGGTGAGCCACGTCTTCGGCGACTTCATGCACGTCGAACTCGATCGACTCGAGATCGAGCTTGCCCGCCTCGATTTTCGAGAAGTCGAGGAGGTCATTGATGATGGCCAGCAGCGAGCGTGCGCTCGTGCGGATCGTCTGCGCATAGTCGTTCTGTGTGCGATCCAGCGGTGTGTCCAGCAGCAGTTCCGACATGCCGATGATGCCGTTCATGGGCGTACGGATCTCGTGGCTCATGTTGGCGAGGAACTCGCTCTTCGCCCGATTCGCAGCCTCCGCCGCTGCCGTGGCGGCGAGCAGAGACTGTTGCTGGCGCTTGCGTTCGGTGATGTCTTCGACCAGTCCTTCGTAGCCCGTGAGCTCGCCCTTGTCATCGAACACGGCGCGTGCGTTCTCCGAGATCCAAATGATGGCGCCGTCACGCCGATAGATCTCGGATTCGAAGTTGCTGAGCGTGCCGTGACGCCGGATCTGCTCCATGAAGTCGGTGCGACGATTGGGCTGTACGTAGAGCTGCGTGCGGATGTCCGAGAGCTGCTCGATCAGCTGTGCAGTCGACTCGAAGCCGTAGATGCGCGCGAGTGCAGGATTGGCATCGAGATAGCGGCCGTCCACCGAGGTACGAAAGATGCCGTCGAGCGCGTTGTCGAACAGCGACTGATACCTGCGTTCTGTCTCGCGCGAAGCGATCTGTGCACTGATGTCCTGGACGATACCCTCGAGTGCCGTGAGCTGGCCGTGCTCGTCCCACACACCCGTGCCACGCTCCACCACCCAGCGCACGTCGCCATCCGCCCGGAGGATTCGATACTCGAGGGCATAGCGCTCGCGTCGTGCGATCGCATGTTCGATCGCGACGCGCACGTCGGCGCGATCCGCTGGATGGATCACGTGCTCGAACGCGACGCGACGATTGAAGAGCAATTCATCGGGCTCATAGCCTGTGAGCCGGCGGCAGCCTTCGCTCACGAACTCCATCGTCCATAGCTCATCGTTGCGACAGCGATAGACCATACCGTCCAGATTCCCAAGCAGAGTCTGGAGCATCCGCGCGGATTCCGTGGGATGGCTGAGGTAGAGAGGCCGTGCGGACATGGCGGCAGAGGGTACGTGCAACGCTGACGTGCATCAGGCTAGCAGCGCGATGCGCTGCAAAAACAGCGCTGTGTCTCAATCCGAAACGCCGACTACCGGAGTGCCGCGCGGAGTTTGTCCAATGCACAAACATCGCTCTGAGCGTGCCCCGATCGCACCAAAGTCGAGCCATGAGCGGGGACCCCAAGGCTCATGCGCGTGAGTACTGATGGCTGCGCGCGCGATGCACGCTCAAAGTCGGTGCATCGAGATCAACGCGAAGGGGTCATGCAGATGCGCAAGTCATGGATCGTTATCGCGGTGCTGGCGCTTTCGACAGCTTCGGCTCACGGCTCTGAGTTCGCGTCTTTCTCAGGAAAGGAGCTGTATCAGCGATTCTGTGCCGCGTGCCACGGCATGGAAGGTCGCGGCGACGGCCCTGTCTCGAAGTTCTTTGCCGAGGAAACGCCCGACCTCACGCTCATCGAGCGCCGTCATGGCGGCAAGTATCCGTATCGACAAATCGAGCAGATCATCGACGGCCGTTTCATCATCGGTGCTCATGGTTCGCGCACCATGCCGGTGTGGGGCGAAGAGTTCGGGCGCGCCGAGCTCGGCAATCCGGATGCGGAGCAAGCTACCCAGACGGTCATCGGACGGTTGTCCGACTACTTGTATTCCATTCAGAAGCGGGACGCGGCAGACAACGACAGCGACTAGTCCCAGGCCGACCATTCGCCGTCGGGCGTTCGCATCATGAATCGCTCGCCAATTTGCATCATGACAGTGCCCTCGTTTTCGGCCACGAAGTTCGTTTGCGGCAAATTCTCCGTGTAGGGCGCGAGATCCAAGCTCGGCTTCGCGAACGGATCGTCCTTGAGGAAGCGTGAGAGCAGCTCGTTCACGGCGAGATAACTCGTGGGAGCTTCGACTTCTCGAGAGGGCGCTGTTTGCGTGCGAGGTGCGTTGACGAGCGTGATGCCCACAGGCACGTGCGTGATGGCGGGCGTCGGTATCTCGCGCAGGCCGGGAATCTGTTTGCGATCACCGCGCACCGCAGCGCCGTGCTCCGGAATGAAGACCACGACCACGCGACGCTGCGAGCGCTGCACGTCATCGAGGAAGCGAGTCATGTCTGCCGTGAAGCGCGTAAGGCGGGCTTTGTACGTCGACTCGCCGCCAACCACGCGATTGCCGTCGTGCAGGCTGATCGTGTTGTAGTACAGGACCACGCGCTCGGCTGGATTCGCGAGGCGTTTCGACCACCAGCGCGATAGCACGGAGTAGTCGCCGTAGATAGGTGTGCCGTCGAATGAGTGCTGAGCGATAGCAGCGTCGCCGATGACAGCGGGCGGCACAGGGAACTTGGCGCGATCGCGCACATCCGTGAAGAAATCGCCGAAGTGGCCGTCGTGGTTCATGAGCCAATGCGGCTCGAAACCGGCGTTCTGCAGTCCGTCGATCACGAGACACTCGCGGCTCGCCGGCTCGTACAGTTTTTTGTGCGTGGACTCGCCGCAGTTTCCACGCAGCAGCCGCAATGCTGCCGGGCCGCTGTAGCTGGCAGCGGAGTTGAATTGCGAGAACACGATGTCGAAGCGATCGAACAGCGGATCGTCTTGCGCTCGCGCAGCTTGCAAGTCGTCCCACGAGAGTGAGCACACGTGCAGCAGCACGATGTCGTACGGCTGATCGGTCACGGCGGGCGGCTCGAAGCGAACCTGCCGTTGCTGCTCCTGTGCGTTGAAGCGCGCGAGCAGATCGTCGAGCGCGTCGCCGCGCATGTTGCGAGCGTCCAGCGGCGAATTCGCGAGCGGTGAGGTGCCGCTCCGCGTGCTGTTCGCGACGCTCTGTGGTACGACGCCGTAGTCGCGCGGCAGCACCGCAGCGCACAGGATGCCGATGAACGCGAACGTGCTGAGCCGCAGCTTGCGCCGTGCGAGAAAGTAGAAAAAGCCCAGAACTACGAGGCTGGCGATCACCTTCCAGTTCAGAAAGCGCCCGAGCAGCTCGAACACGTAAGGCAGCGTGAATGCGGAGAGATTGCCCGCTTGGGCCGCCACGCGTGCGACCGGCGGCAGCCAGGAGTCGTGATACAGCAGCAAGATGCCGAGCGGTACTGCCACCAGGTTCTTAGCAAAACGCTGGTTGGCATTCTGTGGCGGCAACGCCGTCAAGACGGCGAACGCGAAATTCCACCAGACGTGAAAGTCGATATAGCCGCCTGCGTACAGCAGGAGCTTCGCGAAGAAATAGGCGCTCCACAGTCCCATGATGTCGTTCAGCTCGCGATGGGCTCGACCGCCGGTTCTCGCAACGTCGTTGCAGCGGTCGATATCGTTGAGACCGGTGGCGCGCTCGCTGTCGGGCCGGCGGCAGCTGGTCGCGGCTCGCCTTTGAGCAAGGACCGCAAGCCTTCATAGATGCTTTCCAATAAGCGCAGATAGCCCGTTGCCCCGAACGAGAACACTTCCGCGAAGCTAGCCAGGGGCCGATCGGGCTCGGTGTTCTTGTCCCAGTCGCCCCAGGCATTCGGCGCGGCAAACGTGCAACGCACGTAGTCGCGTTCCTCGGCGATGCTCATCTCGCACAGACGCACGCCGACGAGGCCCTTGCGTAGAACGACGACGTCGGACGGGAAGCGATATTCCTCGCCGCCCTCGCGCAGCCCGACGAGCACGCGAGCACCGATCTGCAGGTCATGCGCTGCATGCGTCTGCAGTCCGAGGCCGCCCATCGAGAAGTCCTCGGTTTCGCACGGCAGGATGCGTCCGTTCGGCAGATAGAGTGCCGCCGGCAGCGATTTGCGCACACGATGTGCGCCGCGCACCTGTCGCGTCTCCGCCGCGACACCCAGCACTGCGCCTAACAGCACGAGGTTGAACAGCGTCCAAATCAAGTTGATGGCAACGGTGTCCGCCTCGTACGAGTTCCAGAAGAGCATGCGAGGAATGGCGATCAGCGCGCCGATGACGTTCAGCGTCACGAGCACGAGATACGGCGCCGAGATACGCCAGTCGAAGAAGTCGTGCTCGACGAGGCCACCCTTCGCAGTGACGTTGAACCTGCCGAGCCGCGGATTGATGAGGGCGACGGTCGTCGGCAGCGCGATGTACCACGACAGCACCGCTTCGTACGCTTCGTTCCAGAACGAGTGTCGGAAGCGCCCTTGCAGATGCGAGTTCGCGAGACTCGACTGGACGAGGTGCGGCAGTGCGTACGCAGCCAGCGTGATCGCCGCAGCATTGATGACGTGGAACTCGAAGTAGAGATAGGCGAGCGGGGCGGTGAGGAAGATCAACCGCGGAATGCCCCCGAAGTAGTGCAGCATCGAGTTCGAGTAGCAGAGTCGCTGGAAGAACGAGAGTCCTTTGCCGAGGAATGGATTGTCCAGGCGGAAGATCTGCGCCATGCCGCGCGCCCAGCGAATGCGCTGCCCGATGTGACCCGACAGGCTTTCCGTTGCGAGGCCGCCTGCGAGTACCTGGCGCAGATACGCAGTGTTGTAGCCGAGGCGGTGAAGCTTGAGCGCAGTGTGCGCATCTTCCGTGACTGTTTCGACAGCGATGCCGCCGACTTCTTCGAGCGGCCCGCGACGGATGACCGCGCAAGAGCCGCAGAAGAACGTCGCGTTCCACAAATCGTTGCCGTCCTGGATGAGACCGTAGAAGAGGTTGCCTTCGTTGGGGACGCGGCGGAACGTGCCGAGATTGCGCTCGAAGGGATCGGGCGAGAAGAAGTGGTGGGGCGTCTGCAGCATCGCGCACTTCGGATCGCGCACGAACCAGCCCAGCGTCGTCGTCAGAAACGAGCGCACGGGAATGTGGTCGCAATCGAAGATGGCAATGAACTCACCCTTCGTGAGCTTCAGCGCGTGATTCAAGTTGCCCGCTTTCGCGTGGTTGTTCATCTTGCGGATGATGTATTTGGCGCCGCACTGCCGCGCGAACTCACGGAATTCCTCGCGCTTACCATCATCGAGGATGTAGATGTTCAGCTTCTCGGCGGGCCAGTCGAGATTGAGGGCCGCAAGCACCGTGGGCTTCACGACCTTCAATGGCTCGTTGTACGTCGGGATGTACACGTCGACCGTCGGCCACAGGCTTCGGTCCTCAGGCAGCGGCGCGGGCCTACGGCGCAAAGGTCGCGCGTTCTGGATGTAGCCGAACACGAGCACGAGCCACGTGTAGCACTCGGCTGCCAGGAGCGCTGCGCCGAGGAACATCTCAAAGCCGGAGTTCAAATCCATCGTCTGCGTCAGGCGCCACCAGATGTAGCGCGAGGAAGCGATGACGGAGATCGCCATCAGCACGATCGCAGGTCCGTAACCCGATAACTGTCGCACGAGCATCGCCGTGATCCACATGCCTGCGAGCACGAAGAGCTGCTGCTCGAAATCGAGCGGAGTCGTTGCGGCGACGACGAAGAGCACTGCAACCAACGCCGCGATGCCTGTTCGCGCGGCAACATGCAAACGAGAGAACGCGCGACTCAGCGCCAGCGAGTAGCGCTCCAGTCGTTCGGATGCCCCCCAGGCGGTGGGCATCACGTAGGGATACGCGGCGCTGTGCAGGAGTGAAGACAGTTTGGGTATGCGGAAATGGCCGGTGAGACCCGTGTGCAACTGCAGTCGCGGCGGATTCAGCAAGGTGAGGCTGAGGAGCCACGAGAGCAGACTGCGCGGATCCGCCACGTTCAGTTGACGTGCAAAGGCGAAGACCGGCGGCTTGACGAAGCGGTGCACCCACGCGGGCCAGGGCTGAGCTTGGCCGGGCGGCAACACGAACAACGCCCACAGCCAGCGCCGAAACGCACTTTTCATTTGAGCGGCGCGCAGCGGTGCGGCTGTTGAGTTCCAGCTCGACGTGCGCGGTGGTGAC
>CBJNAT010000086.1:0-8137 GCA_966434585.1 uncultured Gammaproteobacteria bacterium
ATAGGCATTGCGGCGCGAGGAACTTTGCCAATCACCAGGCATTCGCCGCTCACTACTGCTGCGCTTGAGGAGGCTCACGTGAGCAACGAACAGTTTCGCAGAGGCCGGCGTGGCCTCGAGCAGGGCTGGCGAGAGGATGACCGTTCGAGCGCGGGTCGCTCTCAGCGAGAACGTGGCTCTTTCAATGATCGATGGGAGAACGCCTATGGTCCGCGCACACCGCGCGAGTCCTACGAACGTCGATCACCGGCAGGCACGCAATTCGAGCCCGGCTATACCGCACTCCGGCACGGCGCGGAGTTCGACAACCAAGCGAGAGGTTCCTTTCGGGGACGCGGACCGAAGGGCTACCGGCGTTCGGATGAGCGCATTCGCGAAGACGTATGCGATTACCTGACGGAAGACGACCGGGTCGATGCATCTGAGATCGAAGTCACGGTGCAAGGCGGTGAGGTGACGTTGGCTGGCAGCGTGAGCTCGCGCGAGGAGAAACGGCGCGCGGAGGATCTCGTCGAGAACATCTCGGGTGTGCGCGACGTGCAGAACAATCTACGGATCGGTGCAGCGCAGCGCGAGAGCGGCGCGCGAACGCAGGGATCCGAGCCAAGCATTCCACACCACTGAGTGACCGTGGGGCACGCGCTCAACGCGTGTCCCACAGGCTCGAGTCACCTCTTCCCCGTTGCAAGCGCAGACCTACTGGCTGCGGCCGAAATACCGCGCTCTCCTTGCAAGCTGTGCGTACGCGAACGCCGCGATGCGCGGGCGAGGAACAGTCGGCGACCCATGCCATTCCTGCAGTGTCGATCACACTCATTGCGGGAGACGTCTCATGTACGAAACCGAGAACAGCAACGCAAGCACTTACGGGACGAGCATAGGCATCGCAGTTGCAACCGGCCTCGCAGCTGCCGCGGCCATGTATTGGCTCGACCCACAATCGGGCCCGCGCCGTCGTGCGCTCGTGCGCGACCAGCTCACGCACAGCGGTCACAGCGCGAAGCGCTTCGTCACGAAAGCGCGCCGCGACATCGAACATCGCGCGCAGGGCACCTATCATGAGTCGCTGAGTTGGATGCGCCGGCGCGCTGTCGATGATCGCAAGCTGGAGGAGCGCGTGCGCGCGGAGCTTGGCCGGCTCACCTCGCATGCCGGAGCCATTCAAGTGAGCTGCACGGAAGGTATGGTACGGCTCGAAGGTGACGTGCTGGAATCCGAGCTCGAAAGAGTGTTGCGCGGCGTCGGTCGAATACGCGGCGTGCGCGACGTGAGCAATGCACTGCAGGTGCACGCCAGCGCAGAAGGAATTCCCTCGCTGCAAGGCAGTACCGATGTGCAGCCTCAGCGCTTCGAGTATCTGCAGGACAACTGGTCGCCGGGACCGCGACTGTTGGCGGCCGCAGCCGGTGTCGTGCTGCTCGCAGCCAGCGTCGGGCGGCAACGAGCCGCAGCGCTGGCGTTGACCAGCTTGGGTCTCGCTGCACTCGTGCGCAGTACGATCAATCGACCGCTGAGCTCGCTCATCGGCAGCAGCGCAGTCGCGGAAGACGGCATCGTCGTGCAGAAGTCGATTCACGTTCATGCGACTCCAGAGGAAGCGTACGACGCCTGGCGCGATCTGGAGCGCTTCCCGCAGTTCATGAGCCACGTGCGTGAAGTGAAAGCGCTCGGTGACAACAAATACCGATGGAGCGTCGATGGCCCCGCAAACATCCCGGTGACGTGGGAGTCGGAAATCACGGCTGACGTGCCCAACGAGCTCATCGCATGGCACACCCTCGAGAACTCACCCGTGCAAAGCGCCGGCATCGTGCAGTTCGAGGCGAGCAGCTACGGCGGCACGCGCATTCACGTCCGCATGTCATATCGACCCCCGGGCAATGTCGCCGGTCAGACGATCGCGAAGATTTTCGGCCGCGATCCGAAGCGGCAGATGGACGACGATCTGATGCGCTTCAAGAGCTATCTGGAAGAGGGCCACGTGGGAAGTGGCCAGCCACCGGCAGAGCCGACGATGGGATCCACGGTGCATTGAAGCCGAAGACGATGCGAGGAGGAGCAGTGTCATGACAGAGCGCTTTCGCAGCAAGGCCTATGTGAAGGATGGCTGCCCCTTCTCGTGCAAATTCCTCGTGTTCATGGCGGAGGCTGGATTGCTCGACGAGATCGACATCGTTCGCTGCAATCCCGCCTCGCCCAGCTTCGAAGATGAAAAGTTCAGGCTCACGACATGGCTGGGCGAGGATGCGACGTTTCCCGCGGTCGAAATCGAACCCGGCCAGTACAAGGCCGACTCCGAAGCGCTCATTCGCCACTTCGCTGAACGTCACGAGATCTCTAGCGAGTCGCTGCCGGTGCTCGCGTTCTACAAGCAAACGATCTTGCCGCAGGTCGAAGAGCTGCATCGGATGAAGGAGTCGGAGTAGCAGTGAAGGACCTGGGGCGTGGGGCCTGGGCCAGAGCATGGGCGGAGGCGTCGCTGTTCTTCCCCAGGCCCCAGGTCCCAGGCCCCACGCCCATGACGAACCCATCGCCATCTGTGAATGCGATCACCTCGGTGCTCGCACGGCTGACTTATGTTTCGCGCATCCCTGCGCCGAATCAGCCGACCCAAGATGCTCAGCTTTCGTCTCACGCGCCCAACGCGAATTGTCCTAGCCGTGACCGTGCTCGCAACGCTGCCGATGAGCGCGCGCGGCGAGTCGCCCCATTCCGGATACATCGCAAGGCCTGAGGTGCGTGCGTTCATCGACACGATGCAGACGGAGCACGGCTTTGCAGCCGCGGAGCTCGAACGCATTCTGGCCTCGGCTCGCCACCAGCCCACGGTCGTGCGCTTGATCGGCCCGGCACCCACCACGCCGAGCACAGCAAAACCCATCCGTTCGTACCCGGCATACCGCGCGAAGTTCGTTCGACCTGCCCGCATCGCGGCCGGGATTGAGTACTGGGAAACCAATGAGGAGTACTTGCGACGTGCAGAAGCCGAGTACGGCGTGCCGACTGAAGTCATTCTCGGCATTCTCGGCGTCGAGACGGCGTTCGGTCGCAATACGGGCTCGTTCCGCGTGCTGGATGCGCTCGCGACCATTGCATTCGATGGACCTCGCAGGCAGGACTACTTCCGCGAGGAGCTGAAAGAGTTGCTGCTCCTGGCACGCGACACGGGTCTCGATCCGCTGGCACTCAAGGGCTCCTATGCGGGCGCCGTTGGCCTACCGCAGTTCATGCCCTCGAGTTATCGCCGCTACGCCGTCGACTTCGATCAGGATGGCTCGATCGATCTATTGAGCAGTCCGGCCGACGCCATCGGCAGCATCGCCAGTTATCTGAAAGCACACGGCTGGGTCTCGGGTCAGGAAGCGACCCTGAAGCTTCAGCTGCCTGCAGCGCGCGCGCCCGAATTGGTGTCGGGCCTGCAGAGGGTTCATAAAGTCCCGGAGCTGCAGGAGAAGGGAGTGAAGTTTCCCGCCGACCGTTTACCGGAAGATCTCTGTTCTGTCGTCGAACTCCCCACACCCGGCAAACAGTCGCGATACGTGGCCGGATTCGCGAACTTCGAAGCGATCACCCGCTACAACCGATCGACGTTCTACGCGATGGCTGTACTGGACCTCGCGGATGCCATCCGCAGCGAGCGGATGCGGCAGGTGCTGGCGAAGGCCGAGGACGCGGACGCACCTTCCAGCTGATGATCTTCACCTCTCCCGGTTCCGGGAGAGGTCGACGCGCGAGCGGCGGGTGAGGGCGCGCGAGCGCTGTTCGGAGCTTGCCCTCAGCCTTTGGTAAATCTCTCACGCCGCGTTCGGCACCCCACCTGCCTCCCGCAGCTTCCGCACGATGCGGTCCTGAATCCACTTCTCGCTCCACCAGTCCACCGGCGTGACCGGATGGCCATGCAGCAGCATGGTGAAGTGCAGGTGATCGCCGCCGGCTAGACCCGTGGCGCCTGTGCGTCCGAGCTGCTCGCCGAGCTTCACCTGATCGCCGACCTTCGTGCTGATCGCCGAGAGGTGCGCGTACAGCGACTGCAGCCCCATGCCGTGATCGACGATCACGCAGTTGCCATAGATACCCAGCCAGCCGGCATACACCACCTTGCCAGCATTCGACGCCTGCACGGGCGCTGCGGTCAGCGACGCGAGGTCGTAGCCCAGATGCACTTGCTGGTCGATGTCCTGGCCGTTGTGAATGTATGTGCGCTGATCGGCGAAGCCAGCTTCGACCGCCGTATTCACCAGCTGTTTGAAGACGCCCTGCCACAGAATCTGCGGCGCGGTCTGCTGCGCGAGCGCGGCGATCTTCTCGTTGTTCGCACGGCGTAGGTCGCGATTAATGGTGAGGAAGGACGCGACCAGATCGCTCGGGTTGGCGACTTTCAGCTCAGGGGTGCTCTGCAAGATGTTCGGCACCACTCGCTGCAAGAAGCGATCGTCGACTGGGATGCGGCTCTTGCGAAACGCCTTCGGGAAGATCCGGTAGTCGAAGCTCGAGCTCGCTTCATTGCCGACTTCGTCGCGAGCGAACAGTCGGATCGGCGTATTCAAGTCCTGATTCCAGAGCACGGCGAAGAACGCGACACGCAGCCCGGGCTCGGCGTTCGTGATGCCGGCGCCGCTCGCGGGATAGCCGGGGTACTCCACATCGCCGACCCTCACACCGGATTCGGCCGCGTCGGCTGAGACGTGGTAGACGACCATCTCGGAGCCGCCGTAGTTGATGAAGTGATGCATGGAGAGCACACCGACTTGGGGCGGTGTCAGCCGCACTTCGAAGTCCTTGGCTAAAGTCGAGCTCACCTGTCGATAGCCAAACAGCACCGGACGCACGGCACTCACGACGATGCGCGCGGGACCGGCTTCCAGATCGGGCACTTCGCTGCGGCCGATCGAGCGAGTGATCTGCAAGCGATCGCCATTGCGCGACAGCGACCCCTCCTGACCGGTCAACGAGAACAGCGGGATCGACTTCTCCTTCTGCTCGAGCGTGACGTTCAGAGCCACGAGCTTGCCGCTCGGTGACTGCACAACCACTTCGAGACTGCCGCGCGGGCCCACGAGCTTGCCGGGTTGGACGATCTGAATGGTCGGTGGCTCGGACCGACCGGCAAGCCACCAGGCAAGCCCGGCGCCGAGTCCAAGCAGAACGATGATGATCACGAACACGCGCATTGCTGCCCTCCATTGTGGGCGGACAAAAAACTTGAGCTGCTAGCTGAATGACCCGGCGCGAGAGCGGCGGGCTCGTGGCGGCGATCTCGAGATGCACCGCCCCTGGCGAATTACGGGCGCGATTAGTAACACCTTCGCGCGCGGCTGAGCAACTCATTCGGCTTCGTGACAGACAGCGCCCGCTACACGCCAACCTCAATGGACGGTCGCCTAGCCCAACCGCGGGCCTTATCATCCGCACCCCCTCCTGACCCCAGTGTTCGAATTGCCGCGCTCATCCGCTGCTCACCATCGTCCGCTCCTTGGCATAGCGCTCAAGCTTGCCTCGGTCGTTCTATTCGGCGGCATGACGCTGTGCGTGAAGCTGCTGGGTCAAGCCATTCCGGCGGGACAAGCCATCTTTGCCCGCGGTGTGGTTTCCGTCGTCGTGTTGGCGCTCATCGCTCGGCAAACCCACTCCTTGCACCTGCTGCAGACGAACAACTGGCGCTCGCATGCGCTGCGCTCGCTGTCCGGCACCATCAGCATGTTCTGTCTGTTCGTGGCCATCACCCTGATCCCGCTGGTCGATGTCACGACGATCACGTTCACGACGCCGATGTTCCTCACCGTTCTTGCCATGGTGTTTCTCGGCGAGCGCATTCACCGCTTCCGCTGGACGGCGGTGGGCGTCGGCTTCCTCGGTGTGCTCATCATGATTGGGCCGCACCTCTCGTTTGCGGGCGGCGCATCGCTGGGCGTTCTGGCCGCGCTCGGCCACGCGATCTTTTCGGCGGTCGCCATGGTGTTTCTGCGCCGCATGAGCAGTCATGAACACGCGATCACCATCACGTTCTACTTCTCGCTGACATTCATGACGTGTGCCACGTTGACGGCCCTCCAGGGCTGGCCCATGCCGGACCCGAGGCAGTGGCTGCTGCTCCTATTGACAGGATTGTTCGGCGTCGTTGCTCAGCTCGTGATGACGTACTCGTACCGCTATGCCGAAGCATCCACAATCGCCCCGCTGGATTACACGCACATGATCGTGGCCGCGCTCCTGGGTTACATCTTCTTCAACGAGGTTCCTTCTTCATCCGTTTGGATTGGCGCGCCGCTGGTCGTGGGTGCGGGCCTGCTCATCCTGTGGCGCGAATATCACTTGAAGAAGCAGCTCAGCGCGGCGGCAGCGGTAACCTGAGCAACTGAAATCGAGGCTGCTCATCGCTTCAGAATGATCCAAATCGCGTGGATGATGCCCGGGATGTAACCCAGCAACGTGAGCAGAATGTTCAACCAGAAGTGCAGCCCCAGCCCGACTTGGAGGAACACGCCGAGGGGCGGCAGCAGAATCGCGAGCAAGATGCGCACAACATCCATGACACTCTCCGGTCTCTGAGTCGAGCAACGTGTCACGAGCGGGGAAGTTCATGAGCGCTACGTGCTGAACATGCGTTGGATGAACAGCTCGATAACCCAGATGCTGCCCAACACGAGGAACACCGAGCTGACCACCGCCGCGGTCGACGCGATCAGTCCGGTCGCCACGATCAGGCCATCATCGCGAGCTAGTCCCAACGCGAGTAGAAAGGTCGCAAGACCTGGCAGAACGTTGCCGAACGGTATGGGCAACGCGATGAGAGCACCCATCAGGAACACGATTGCTGCGATGACTTTCGTCGAACGAGGGCCGACCAGCGCAGGCCATCGCGGCCTAGCTCGCGTCTCGAGCCGAGCGATCCATCTGGCCGCGTGCTCGGTGAATCTTCGTATCCTGAAGGTTCGAACACAGCGATTCGCGAGCCACCGCGGCAGCTTGAAGTGCCGCGTCCCCAGCATCATCTGAACGGCGACGATCACGAGGGCCGCACCGAAGAACGTTCCGGCCGGAATACCTGGCGTGGGAACGATGGCGGGAATCGAGAACAGAATAAGAATGAGCGGAGTGGAACTCGTACCCAGTAGCAACAGCACTTGCCTCAGCGTCGTGCGCTCTCCCGAGAGTTGAGCAGGAACTGCACGAAGCCTTTCGGCGAGCGTTTGCTGTTTCATCGCAGCGGCCTAGAGCGCTCAGTGAACGCATCGAACGCCGACGATCCTGTCGGCGCCCGAGCAGTGACCTCCTGGTCGAAACCAGCTATGTAGCGTGTGCTAACTAATCTGCCGGCGGCGCATCCACATCGACGTCAGGAACGGTGACGGTCTTCTTTTCCTTGTTCACGTCCACGTCCACGTCAGGCACCGTCACCTGTCGCTCTTCCTTCTTCACGTCCACGTCGGGGCCCTGCACGTCATACTCCGGCAGCTGACCACCTTTCACGTCCACATCGGGCGCTTCGCCCTCCTGCGTCTGATCGACATCGCAGGCAGCAAGGCCGCCGGCAAGGAAGATGGCCATTAAGGCTGAAGTCATCTTGTTCATCTGCACTACCCTCGGTTGCCTTGAGGTACTGACAAAACTCCCGCAAGGCCCCGAGGGTTGCCTTCATGCCTGCGTTGTAGGGCAGAGCATCCCTGGAAGCTCCCACGCTGCGTCGGAGTTTCTTTGGCTGCGGCGTGCTCAATGCGGTAGCTTTTGCAGATGGCAGGTTTTGCATACTGACAGAGTCCATTGGTCTGCCATCGATATCCTTAACAACTTGCGGACCACACCATCATGTCGCCACCCACCACCGCTATTCACGTCCGCGGCTTGGAAGCAGGCGATCTAGCAACGGCCGATCATGTCATGCGACTCGCGTTCGGCACCTCCCGCGGAATGCCTGAGCCGACGGCGTTCATGGGGGATGCCGATTTCGTACACACGCGCTGGCGAGCAGATCCATCGGCTGCGTTCGCAGCTGAGATGGTGGACGAAATCGTGGGCTCCAACTTCGCAACGCGGTGGGGCAGCGTTGGCTTCTTCGGTCCCTTGAGCGTACGGCCCGATCTTTGGGACCGCGGCGTTGCGCGACGCTTGATGGAGCCCGTGATGGCGTGCTTCGAGA
>CBJNAT010000087.1:0-8128 GCA_966434585.1 uncultured Gammaproteobacteria bacterium
ACGACACGGATCTTCAAGCCACGGACGACACGGATCTTCAAGCCACGGATTTCACGGACTACACAGACTAACGGAGTTTATCACTTCGTTTGTAAGGGCCGCCTGGCCAGCAAATAGTGCGCGGCGAGCGCGCCCTGGCGTGACGCCTGCGGCGCAACGGAAGCGAGCGTCGCATCGGCGCGAGCGTCGAACTCGCGGTTACCGGTTGATTCCGCCAGACGACGCAGCACGCGCACAGCCTCGCAGTTGCTGACGAACGGCTTCAGCCGCTGGTCCATTAAACCGACGCGATCCTGTTCGTCGGGAACACTGCGATCGAAGAAGCCACCGTCGCGATCGTCCCACATCGTGCGCACGGCGTAGTGAAGAAGCTCCTGCGCCATCATCTGGTACACGATGTTGCCGGTCGCCGCAAAGCCGACCGAGCAGTTGACGCCGACCACCGGCTGATTGGCCAGAGCGAGCGTGTGAGGGCCGATGATCCCGGAGCGATGCTCCGTCCTGAACTTGCGGAACTGGCCGTTCGTGACCTCGGTGACGCCGATGTAGAACGGGCGCTTGAACTCGACGTCGACGACGTAGGTGGCGCCGTGGACGACACCGAAGAGGCTCAGCCAACCAATGAGCGTGAAGAGAACGTGTTTCATCACATGCCCGAAGCTGCAGACGTATCGGTCATTGGATCGCCGGCGGTCTGCGAAGGTTTCTGAGGGGTTTCCCGATGCAGGGTTGCGAGAATCTGGGCGATCTTCTGCGGCACGCCCGAACGTGCCTCGCTCGACGCAACGGCGATGGCGTTGGCGAAAGCTAGTCGATCGGCGCTTCCGTGGCTTTTCACGACGATCCCTTTCAGCCCAACCATGCTGGCGCCGTTGTACGAGCGCGTATCGAGGCCTGCCCGCAAGCTGCGCAACGCAGGTGTTGCAGCGATTGCGCCGACTTTGCGCAATAGATTGCGCGTGAACTCCGTGCGAATTCGCTTCGAGAGCATGTGAGCCAGACCTTCCATCGTCTTGAGCGCAACATTACCGGTGAAACCATCCGTCACGACGACGTCGACCTCACCACTGAAGATATCGTCGCCTTCCACGAAGCCGATGTAGTTCAGCGAAGCTGCTGATGCGAGCAGTTTGCCCGCGTCCTGCACGACCTCGTTGCCCTTGATGTCTTCTTCGCCGATGTTCAAAACGCCCACTCGCGGTTTCACCATGCCGGCCGCCTGCTGAGCGACCACGGAGCCCATCATTGCGAACTGCAGGAGATGCTCAGCCGTGCATTCCGCGTTCGCGCCGAGATCAAGCATGTGCGTGAACCCGTGATCGCTCGGAATTCGCGAAAGAATGGCGGGACGATCGATGCCATCGATGGTCTTGAGCACGAACCGGGCCGTGGCCATGAGAGCGCCTGTGTTGCCGGCGCTCACACACGCGTCTGCGCGCCCAGCCTTGACGAGCTCGAGCGCCACACGCATGGAGGAGTCCTTCTTTTTTCGCAACGCTTCCTGAGGCCGCTCGTCCATGGCCACCACTTGCGAAGCAGGCTCAACGACCAATCGCTCGCCGAACGAATGGCCTGAGGGCAGATGCGGATTGATCTGATCGGGAAGGCCGACGAGCACGATCGATACGTCGCGCTCGCGGTTCAAGATGTCGACTGCCGCCGGCACACACACCGGGCAGCCGTGATCGCCACCCATCGCGTCCACTGCGATGGTGTAGCTGTGTGCGCTCACGGCAGTGCTGCGCTCCTAGCGGCGTGAAACTATTGCTGTTCGGACTTATCGCGGGTCTCGATCACCTTCTTACCGCGATAAAAGCCGTCCGGGCTGATGCGATGACGGCTATGCGTCTCGCCTGAGGTCGGATCCACCGACAGCGCAGGCTTGCTCAAGTGGTCGTGCGAACGGTGCATGCCGCGCTTCGACGGCGTCTTTCGGCTCTTCTGGACTGGCATTTTCTCGACTCCTCAGCGAGAGATCACACCGTTGAAGAAGGGCTGGAGGCCCCTAGCCCCTAGCCTTCCCTTTCAGCATGTCCCGCAAATTGGCAAAGGGTGACTGCGTCACTGCTTCGGCGATGCCCTGCTCTCCGCTTGCATCCTCCGCCGCTACCCAGCGGCCCGCCGGACATTCGTCAGGCTCATGCATCGGAACGAGCGGCATCGCCAACAACGCTTGTTCCTCGGATAACCATCGCAGATCCAATCGCGTCGGATCTGCGATCACATAGTCGTACTCGGCTTCTTGCGCACCCGGCGGCTCCTCTCGTAGTACGCGCACGCCGATTGGCTCGCGAAGCTCGAATGGCGCCGGCTGCAAACAGCGTTGGCAGGTCAGCACCAAGCGACCGCCAAGCTCACCTTCCAATTCGAGATGACCGGCGCGGATCGAGCCGCTGACCTGCAATTCGACGGCAGTACCGGGCAGCGCACCGGCGTCCTGCAAGCGACTCAACTGTTCGAGAGCAAACTTGCGATCCCACGACGTCCCCGCAGTCACGCCTGCATTCGCATCGACGACGTCTGCGGGATGTGGACCGGGCCTCGACATGGGGCGCGTATCATAGGGAGGCACCGCGCGGGCTGTCAAAAGAAATTAGCCCATAAATCCTTGTTTTTCTAAGGGATCACCCGAGCCGAACGACCGCGATGAATAGCCCTGCACGTGCCCCGAAATTGATCCTTGCTTCCACGTCCCATTACCGCCGGGCATTGCTGGAACGCTTCGAAGTGCCTTTCGAGGCGATGTCGCCCGGCATCGAAGAAACCCCGCTCGCTAATGAGGAACCGCTCGACCTGGCTCACCGACTCGCACGTCTGAAAGCCGAAGCGATCGCCGCCCGCCACCCGAATACCGTGGTGATCGGGTCGGATCAGGTAGCTGCCTGTGGCCGGTTGATCCTAGGCAAACCTGAAAACGAAGAGCGGTGTAAGGAGCAACTCAAGACCATGAGCGGCCAGCGGGTGAACTTCTACACGGGAGTTCACGTGGTGAATCCGAAGGGCGACCGAGAATCTCACCTCGACGTGACTACCGTCCTGTTCAGACGGCTCTCGGATGAGGAGATCGCACGTTACGTCGCGCGGGAGAGGCCGCTGGACTGCGCAGGTGGCTTCAAGGTTGAGGGCTTGGGGATCACGCTTTTCGAGCGCATCGATTCTCAAGACCCTACTGCGTTAATTGGCCTGCCCCTCATCTGGCTTGCCGGAGCGTTACGCAGAGCCGGCTTTCCGCTGCCCTAAACTTTCGCGCAGTCGGCTCAGTACCGCCTGCAACTCCGAATCCAGATCCGCTTCGATCTTGAACGCGCGACCGGTCGCAGGATGAACGAACTCAAGCGATCGGGCGTGTAGGAACATTCGCTTCAGTCCGAGCGCACGCAACGGCTCGTTCACTTCACGGGTACCGTACTTATCATCGCCGGCGACCGGATGCCCGGTGTACGCCGCATGCACTCGGATTTGGTGGGTACGACCGGTATCGAGCAACACGTCCATCAGTGTCGCGACCTTTCCAAAGCTCTCGACCGGCTTGAAATGAGTGCGCGCAGACTGACCGTTCGGATGCACGCGCACAGTTCGCTCCCCGCCCTGCCGATGCTCGGTTTCAAGGGGTAGATCAATGGTCTTGTTACGCAACTTCCACTTACCGGCGAGCAGCGCGACGTAGCGTTTCTCGACCTCTCGCTCCCGCATCACGCGGTGCAGCTCTCGCAGCACGGATCGCCGCTTCGCCAGTACCAGGCAGCCACTCGTCTCGCGATCCAGTCGATGCACCAGTTCCAGATCGGACAGCTCCGGATGCACCGCCCGAAGTGCCTCGATCACACCGAAGCTGAGCCCGCTGCCGCCATGCACAGCAACGCCGCTGGGCTTGTTGATGACAATGAGGTGGTCGTCTTCGTAGATCTTGGCCGCGCTGACAAAGTCTCGCAGCGATCGGGATGGCGCACCTTTTTGTGTCTCCGCATCCCGTCGCACGGGCGGGATGCGTACACGATCACCGGGCCGCAACCGATAGTCCGGCCGCATGCGGCCCGCATTGACCCGGACCTCCCCAGAGCGAATCACGCGGTACACCAGACTTCTGGGTACGTCCTTCAGCTCGCGCATGAGGAAGTTGTCGAGCCGTTGTCCCGCATCCTCGTCCGTCGCATCGACATACCGCGCTCGGGCACGCGATGAAGAGGCGTCGGTTTGCTGCTGCGCACCGCTCATATGAGGTGTCGTACGTCTCGGAAAATGCTGTAAGCCATTGAGGCACCATAGGTGCCCTGATATATTCCGGCGGTCTTCGCGCTCGTCGCTCGTTTTCGAGCACGGTCGCACAGCACGCGGTGACTCATCAGGACGAAGCGCCTGGGTGCGCCGCATCTTAGTTGGTCCAGCTCAACTCTGCCCGACGGACAGTTCGCCTCGCTGCCATATCTCGGTCCACTGCGCGTCACCACTTCGCGCCGATCGAGCCTAAGGAACCGCCTCTTTGCGCGTTCCGATCCGAGACGACGGCCGACTGCACTCGAAGGCACGATTCGGACTGGCCCATCGCTCGGCCGCGAACGCGCCGGCGCCGAAATCAAGCGAACTGCAATTTCGGGCTCGGTGAAACGTCGCGAGCGGACCCGATCGTCTCGGCAGGATAAGAAACGCGTTGCTCTCCCATGAGTGACGCAGGAAAGTCACCGGATGCACTCGACGCTCCAGCCATCCTCCCGCACACCCTTGGTGTCCTCTCCCGTTGCGCTTGCGGCCTCCTACTCACTAGAAGAAGGGGCTCATGAAGCGAATGCTCGTCAATGCAACTCAAGACGAGGAGTTGCGCGTCGCGCTGGTTGATGGCCAGCGTATCTACGATCTCGATATCGAAATCCCATCCAGAGAACAGAAAAAAGCCAACGTCTACAAAGGTCGCATCACTCGGGTCGAACCGAGTCTCGAAGCCTGTTTTGTCGAATACGGTGCAGAACGCCACGGTTTTCTGCCGCTGAAGGAAGTCTCGAAGTCCTACTTCAAGAACGCCGCTCAACCGGGCGGCAAGATGAACATCCGCGAGCTCCTGAGCGAAGGCCAGGAAGTGGTTGTTCAAGTCGAGAAGGAAGAGCGCGGCAACAAGGGTGCGGCGCTGACCACGTTCATCAGCCTCGCTGGCCGATTCCTCGTGCTCATGCCGAACAATCCGCGAGCGGGCGGCGTGTCGCGCCGCATCGAAGGTGAAGATCGAGAGCAGCTCCGTGAAGCGCTCGATCAGGTGCAAATCCCGGAAGGCATGGGCGCCATCGTCCGCACCGCCGGTGTCGGTCGCTCGCCCGAAGAACTGCAGTGGGATCTGAACAACTTGCAGGAAGTCTGGAAGGCCATCTCAGAGGCCGCCGACAGCAAAGCAGCGCCGTTTCTGATCTATCAAGAATCGAAGGCCATCATCCGTGCACTGCGTGACTACCTCGTCGATGACATCGGCGAGGTCCTGGTCGACAGCGCCGAGGTTTACAACGAAGCGCAGCAATACATGCAACGCTTCATGCCCGGCGCGCTGCGCAAGCTGAAGCTGTACGAAGACGAGGTGCCGCTCTTCACGCGTTTCCAAATCGAAGGGCAGATCGAGTCGGCTCACAACCACAAGGTCAACCTGCCCTCAGGCGGCTCGATCGTCATCGACCACACCGAGGCGCTGGTCTCGATCGACATCAACTCGGCGCGAGCAACCCGCGGCAGCGACATCGAGGCTACTGCGTTCAACACGAACCTCGAAGCGGCTGACGAAATCGCCCGACAGCTCCGGCTGCGGGATATCGGGGGCCTCATCGTGATCGACTTCATTGACATGGAGTCGCAGAAAAATCAGCGCGCCGTCGAGGATCGCCTACGCGACGCCGTGAAGCAGGATCGCGCTCGCATCCAGATCGGTCGCATCTCACGATTCGGTCTGCTCGAGATGTCGCGTCAGCGTCTGCGACCGTCGATCAGCGAGTCGACGAACATCGTGTGCCCCCGGTGCAGCGGCATGGGAACGATCCGCAGCGTCGAATCGATGGCCTTGGCCTTGCTGCGCCTGATCGGCGAGGAAGCGCGCAAAGAGCGCACCGCCAAGGTCATCTCGCATCTGCCAGTCGACGTCGCCACCTATCTCATGAACGAGAAGCGCGACTGGCTGCGCAATATCGAAACGAAGAACAGCGCCGAGATCGTTCTGATTCCGAACAAGTACATGGAGACGCCGGCATACGAGATCCGCCGTGTCCGTGATGACGAAACGGCCTTGCTCGAGAACAGCGGGGCGAGTCATCAGATGGCCGTGGCGCCCACGGTATCGGACGATGTGGGCGGTCGGGACAAGAAGCCGGCCGCAGCTCAGCCTATGGTGACGAGCGTTGTGTCGACGTTGCCCGCCCCGCCCAGCATCGCAATCGAACCCGCGGCTGCGCCGCCGCCTCCACCACCCGGCCAGATCGGCATCTTCGTGAAACTGTGGCGCTTCTTCTTTGGCGGTGCGGGCAGCGCGCGCCGTGAGGAGGAGAAGCCGAAAATCTCGCGGGATCGCGATACTCGCGCAGGTCGCGATCACTCCCGCGATCGAGATCGTGATCGTCATCGCGACCGACGCGGCCGCGAGGACGACCGACATCGCGATCGCCATCGCAGTCGTGGCGATCGGCCGACCGAAGGCAAGCGCGAGGCAGCCACTGGCGGCGAAGGCCGCAAGCATGGCCACGAGTCGCGCCGAGAGGGTCACGGTTCGTCGCACGGTGGCCAGCAGCACTCGCAACAGCGTCAGCCCCGTCCGGCGGCGACTCCGGCATCAACCACACCTGGCACATCGGCACCTGCGGCAGCCAAACCGGAGGGAGAAGCCGCTCAAGCATCCAGCGATTCGCGTCAGGATCGCGGCGAACGGCGGGGTCGAAGAGGTCGTCGCCGCCGCGGCGGTCGTGGCCGAGGCGAAGGCGATCAGTCGATGGCGCCAGGCGGGGGCGAATCCGCAGGCAGCGAGTCCTCGAGTGACTCGAGCCATACTTCCTCATCTGGGAGCGCGCCAACACCCAGCGATTGGACGCCACGCTCTGTGAGCGATGAGCCTCGCAGCGCGCCCGAGCCGCGGGCGGACGCGGCGCCTAGCGCTGCCCCGCCTCCCCAACCACAACCGGCGGCACCGAAGTCGGCGGACACTGCCTCCCACAGCGAATCAGCGAAGACGCATACGGTCTGGTCTTCGAGCCCTTCAAGCGGCACGACTTGGAGCTCCGGCTCTGCCGTGAACGATCGGCGGGAGTGAGATGTGACGGGCCGCCTGCGCAAGCAGGCGGTCCTCCTTCAGCGAGGCAACTGTTTCAGCACTTCCTCCAGCAAGCCCATCGAGGCCTGCTCCAGCAGGTCGAGCACTTCCTCAAAGCCTTGATGCCCGCCGTAATACGGATCCGGCACGACCCGTGAATGCGCATCCGGCGCGTACTCCATCAGCAAGCGAATGCGCTCATGAGCGTGGGCAGGCGCCTTGCGGCGCAGCTCGGCAAGGTTTTCGTGATCCATCGCCAGCACCAGATCGAAGCGCTCGAAGTCGTGCACTTCGACTTGGCGCGCCCGCATCCCTGACATCTCTATACCGCGGCGGCGCGCCGCCTCGATCGCGCGCCGATCGGGCGCTTCACCGGCGTGATAGTCGTGCGTTCCCGCCGAAGCGATTTCGACCGCCGTACCCGGTGCACGCTGCTCGAGAACATGTCGAAACACCGCCTCCGCGGTGGGCGAGCGACAGATGTTTCCCATGCAGACGAACAATAGTTTCATGAGCCCGATCCCTATCGCACGAGCAGTATCTCGTACCTCTACCCGCACCTCATGCCTTGAACAAGCCGCACTTCCAGAAGAGCCCCACCGGAGTCGCGCGAGCCTTTGTCAGCAAATCTTGTTCAGAATATTGCTGAAGAGACTGAGGAGAGCTTCGACCTAAGTCCGACTGCGCCTTGCACCTGCCGCACGTAATGTTCTCGACACGAAAGCCCTCGGACGTAATTTGCGAGCTAGCTCGCAGTCGGCACGGGCGCAACTGAACACTATCTGCACCACGGTTAGATCGTACGCGCCAGGAGAACTCTCGTGAACGTCACGTCAGAACAGAAGAATGCCGCCCTCGTGG
>CBJNAT010000088.1:0-8123 GCA_966434585.1 uncultured Gammaproteobacteria bacterium
GTGATGCGCTCCTTGAGGGTCGTCGTCGTGCTCATAGGGAGTTGGTCGTCTCTTTGCAAAATCCAGAAACGACGAAGCGGCGTTCGATCATCCTGTCGAGGTGACCGTGTCGCCGCTTCGCTGGATCCCGGTGCGACGCGCTCTAGCTACCGCAGCTCATCGCAGGCCCGTATTCGGCCGGGGGGATGCGTCGTTCGTCAGTAGCTGCGCGCCCGAGGCGCGGACGAGTAGTCGCGCGTGCTGCGCTTCTGGTGACGCTTCACGGCAGCGGCCTTCTTGCGTTTCCGCTCCTGGGTGGGCTTCTCGTAGAATTCGCGGCGGCGCAGCTCCGTCAGGACGCCGGCCTTTTCGCAGGCGCGCTTGAAGCGGCGCAGGGCGGCATCGAAATACTCGTTCTCTCGCACTCGAACGCTGGGCATCGTAACTCCGGTAACTCTTGCGATTTGCCCGAACGGACTGTCGATGAACGGCAGGGCGGGGCTGTAGGGCGCGCAAGTGTAATGAGCCGATGGGTGAAAATAAAGCGCCTTTCGGCCCGCGAATCAGCCAAGTGAGACCCAATGCGAGTCCTGGGAATCGAGACCTCTTGCGATGAAACGGCGGTGGCTGTGTACGACAGCGACCAGGGTCTCTGCGGCCACCGCATCTATAGCCAAATTCCCTTACATGCCCAGTACGGCGGGGTCGTGCCCGAGCTCGCATCGCGGGATCACGTTCGCAAGCTCCTACCCCTCGTGGATGAGGTGATGACCGAGCACGGTCTGCAGCCCGGGGACATCCATGGAATCGCCTACACGTCCGGTCCTGGGTTGGTCGGCGCACTGCTCGTCGGTGCCAGTGTCGCTCGAAGCCTGGCCTTCGCCTGGAACGTACCGGCTGTGGAAGTGCACCACCTGGAGGGTCATCTGCTGGCGCCGATGCTGGAGCCGTCGCCGCCGACGTTTCCCTTCCTGGCCCTGCTCGTATCGGGCGGTCACACGCTGATCGCCAGCGTCCAGCGACTGGGCGAATACCAGATTCTCGGCAGCTCGCTCGACGATGCCGCGGGCGAGGCCTTCGATAAGACCGCGAAACTGCTGGGTCTGCCTTACCCCGGTGGCCCGGCCATGGCACGGTTGGCTGAGAATGGCCGGCCGAGTACCTGGAAGTTTCCACGACCGATGCTGGATCGCCCCGGCCTCGATTTCAGTTTCAGCGGTTTGAAGACCGCGGTGGTCGTGGCGTTGAAGGGCGCCCCCACGGATCCACAGACTCACGCTGACATCGCGCTCGAGTTCCAGAACGCCGTCGTTGAAACGTTGGTCCGCAAATGCGAGCGGGCCTTGCGACAAACGGGATTCAAGTCGCTCGTCGTGGCCGGCGGCGTGGGCGCCAATCGGCACTTGCGGGCCGAGTTGCAGCAACTCGGTCGCCGCCTCGGCGTCGAGGTCCACTATCCTCGCCCCGAGCTGTGCACCGACAATGCCGCGATGATCGCGTACGCCGGCTGTGTGCGGCTGATGGCAGGCCAGCACGCAGACTTGCGCATTCGCGCCGTCGCGCGCTGGCCGCTGGACTCGCTACGCCCGCCGCAACATTGAACTAAGTTTTGCAGAAACCCTGACTACAGAGCCGCAACCGACCGGATGGACAAAATTTTCTTAAGTGCCCTGACCACCGAATGCATCGTCGGCATCTGGGATTGGGAGCGTCGGGTCAAGCAGCGCATTGTTCTTGATATCGAAATGGCGACTGACATCCGCAAGGCTGCGGCCAGCGACCACATCGACGACACGCTCGACTATAAAAAGGTCGCGAAGCGCGTCCTCGGCTTCGTCGAGGCTTCCGAATACCAATTGGTCGAGACCCTGACCGAGCACATCGCCCGCCTGATCGTCACCGAGTTCAAGGTGTCCTGGGTGCATGTGCGGTTGAACAAGCAGGGAGCGATCCGCGGCGCGCGCGACGTGGGCATCGACATCGAACGTCGTGCAGAGGACTACGCCGATGCCTGAGGTGTTCGTCGCCGCAGGTAGCAACGTCGACCCGATCGACAACCTGCGTCGGGCGATCGATCTGCTGCGGCAGCATTACCCGGATCTGCGTTGCTCGACGGCCTACCGCAATCGGGCAGTGGGTTTCGAAGGCGAGGATTTCATCAACGTCGTGCTGGGTTTCGAGACGAACGATGCGATCGACGGGGTACTGAAGCATCTACACGCGGCGGAAGCCGCTTGCGGCCGCGAGCGTCACGCACCGAAATGGGCGCCGCGCAACATGGATCTCGACGTGTTGTTGTATGGCGATGCGGTGTGCGATCGGCCGGGGCTCGTGCTGCCGCGCCCTGATCTGATGAAGCGCGCGTACATGCTCGGGCCACTGGCCGAAATTGCACCGGCGTTCGTGCATCCCACGATGAAGAAAACGATCGCCGAGCTATGGGACGCCTTCGACCGAGATGCGCACCCGATGACGCCCGTTGCGCTCTGACTCACCAGCCCAGACTGCGCCCGCCGTCGATCGCGAGAATCTGCCCAGTGACGAACGGCGATTCGGCCGTGAGAAACAGCAGAGCTCGCACGATGTCCTCCGGTCCGCCACTGCGCTTCAAGACTGTTTGTTCGATGATCTGTCGTTGCAGATTCGCATCCATGCCGGCTTCGGGCCACAGAATGGGCCCAGGGGCGATGCCGTTCACCCTCACCTCCGGCCCGAGCTCCCGGGCGAGGGAGCGAGTCAGCATGGCTAGCCCGGCTTTGGCCGCGCAGTACACAGGATGATTTTTAAGCGGGCGTTGCGCATGGATGTCCACCAGATTCACGATCACGCCGCGCGACTGCTTGAGGAACGGCGCCGCTGCCTGCGACAAGAACAAAGGTGTCTTCAAATTCGTACCGATCAGATCGTCCCAGTTCGCATCGGTGATCGTGCCGATCGGCGTCGAGTAGAAGCTCGATGCGTTGTTCACGAGAATGTTGATGCGGCCGAACGTACTCAGTGCAGATTCCACAATCAGCTTCGCAGCACCGTTTGCGAGCAGGTCGGCGCGTACTGTCGTAGCGGAACCTGCACGCCGTTCGTTCAACCGCGCGGCGAGCGCTTCGGCAATCGCTGCAGAGCGGTTGGCGTGAATCACTACGTCGGCGCCTTCGGCGTGCAGCGCTTCGGCCATCGCGGCGCCCAGCCGCTTGGCTGCACCCGTGATGATTGCGCACTGGCCGGAAAGTCGAGCTGTCATATCTACGTGCCGAACGAAGTCTCTCGTTGCACCATACCGCAGGCCATGAATACTGTCTGCCCCGCCGAGGTTGCATGACCGTCGAGTTGGAACTGCCGCCGCTCAGCGGCGACGAGCGCGAACATAGCGAGCGTCTGATCACGCGCATCTGCCGCGAAATCGAAGCGCACCAAGGCTGGCTTAGTTTCGAGCGCTACATGGAAATGGCGCTGTACGAACCCGGCCTCGGCTACTACAGCGCCGGCAGTCGCAAGCTCGGTGCCGACGGGGACTTCATCACAGCACCGGAGATCTCGCCTCTCTTCAGTCGCTGCGTCGCGAGCCAGAGTGCGCAGGTGTTGAGCGCGATCGGTGGTGGCGACGTGTTGGAGTTCGGAGCGGGCTCCGGCGTCATGGCCGCGGAAGTGCTACTCGAGTTGGAGCGCCTCCAGCAGTTACCCGCTCGCTATTTCATTCTCGATGTCAGCGCGGACCTGCGCGCGCGACAACGCGCGACGCTCGAAGAACGTGCGCCGCACTTGCTCGCTCGCGTCCAATGGCTCGATGCGCTGCCCGAAGCGTTCGAAGGCGTCATGCTCGCGAATGAAGTGTTGGATGCCATGCCCGTGCAGCGCTTTCGCATTCGCGCGAACGACGTCAACGCGCTGGGTGTCACTTGGCAGCTCGGCCGACTCGACTGGTCCGAGGTGCGGGCGCCTACGTCAGTTGCGAACGCTGTCCGAGCAATCGAGAGAGATCTCGGCTACGCGTTCCCGGACCGCTATACCTCCGAGATCAACCTGCATCTGCCAGCATGGATTGCGGGTGTCGCGGCTGTGCTGAAACGCGGTGTCGCATTGTTGATCGACTACGGACTACCTCGCCGCGATTACTACCGGCTGGATCGCAACGAAGGCACGTTGCTGTGCCACTTCCGTCACCGCTTCCATGACGATGCATTGGTCAATGTTGGATTGCAGGACATCGGCGCATGGGTGGATTTCACGGCAGTCGCTGCAGCGGCGGCCGATGCAGGTCTGCGTGTCGCCGGTTACTGCACGCAATCGCAATTCTTGATGGGCACCGGTATCGATCGTTATCTCGCGGCGCTTGCGAGTGAAGATTTGCCGGCGCGGATGCAGGTTGCGCGTCAGGCAATGGTTTTGACGCTGCCCAACGAGATGGGGGAGCGGTTCAAGGTGATTGGGTTGAGTCGAGGGGTGGATGAACTGCTGATAGGGTTCAGTGTGCGGGATTGGAGTGCGGCGCTCTGAGAATGCCCTCACCCTGGCCCTCTCCCGCAACCGGGAGAGGGGACGCGCTCGAGTGCTGCCGCCTTTGTCTTCACCTCTCCCGGTTGCGGGAGAGGTCGACGCGGTAGTGGCGGGTGAGGGTGCGCGGAGCGACGGCTCTCAAGATTCTTGCGCCGCTCCGAGCTCCCGCTTCAAGAGCGAGATCCTCTCCTGCCTCATCCGTTCACGAATCTCATCCCCGCTGAGCTCGCCCCATCGCTCACGATCGAACTGCACCGAGCGCGCAAGCTCGAACGCTCGCCGCCAGCGATCTGCCTGCGGATACGGTCTGTTCTCGAACCCCGTACGACCGCGAATGTCCGCTTCGCATGCGAGTAGAAACTGCTCGAAGCGTTCCGGCCGCCGATAGGCATCGAGCCTGTCCAGCGCATCCACCATCGTCGATGGGCGCAGTTGTTCGGCGCGATGCGCGATGCCGTGATAGCGGGCGACGATGCGTGCGAGCTCGCGAAAGTCCTTCGGTACACGCAGCCGCTCACACAGTGCGTCGATCAGCTTCACGCTGCGTTCTTCGTGACCGATGTGCCGCGGCCATTCATGTGCGGGGGTCGTGCCCTTGCCGAGATCGTGCATCAGTGCCGCGAAGCGCACGCGCGGATCGGTGCTCAGTGCGCACGCCTGTTGCAGCACCATCACTGTGTGCACCCCTGTGTCGATCTCCGGATGCCACTGTTCCGGTTGTGGCACGCCGAAAAGGCGATCGAGTTCCGGGAACACGATGCGCAGCGCGCCGACGTCGCGCAGCGCTTCGAAGTACACCCACGGTGCGGCACTCGATAACGCCCGCAATGTTTCCTGCCACACGCGTTCAGGCACGAGCGCGGTGAGCTCATCGGTCTGCGACATCTCTCGCATCAGCGCGAGTGTTTCGGGTGCGATGGAAAACCCCATGGGTGCGAACCGCGCCGCGAACCGAGCCACCCGCAACACGCGCAAGGGATCTTCGTTGAACGCGCTCGATACGTGTCGCAGTACGCGCGCTTGCACATCGCGAACACCGCCGAACGGATCGATGAGCTCGCCTGTGTCCGGATCTTTCGCAATGGCGTTGACGGTGAGATCACGCCTTCGCAGATCGTCTGCCAACGTCACATCCGGTGCGAAGTACGCTTCGAAGCCGTAGTAGCCGCGACCTGTTTTACGTTCCGTGCGGGCGAGCGCGTATTCTTCGCCGGTCTGCGGATGCAGAAACACCGGGAAGTCCTTGCCGACGGCTTTGTAGCCTTGATCGAGCAGTGCTTGCGGTGTGGCGCCGACCACGACCCAATCGCGTTCGTCGACGTGCAGCCCCAGAAGCTCGTCGCGAACGGCACCACCCACTAAGTACACCTTCATGGATTCGAGTGTAGCTGAGAGATTTGCATCGACAGCAGCCATTCGCGTCTTGCGCCTCGTGCTCGTGATCACGGCATCGGCGTGGTTGTCCGGCTGCTATGTCCTGCAAGCCGCACGCGGTCAGCTCGATGTGCTGTCCCGGCGCGAGCCGATACAACGGGTGATCGAACGCCCGAGTACACCCGAACCGCTGCGCAGTCGCTTGCAGTACGTGGCCGAAGCTCGCCAATTCGCAGCCACGCAGCTCGGATTGCCCGACAACGCGAGCTATCGCAGCTACGCGGACGTCCGCCGCACCTTCGTCGTGTGGAACGTCTTCGCGACACCGGAGTTCGCGGTCGAGCCGCGTCGTTGGTGTTTTCCGATTGCCGGCTGCGTCGTCTATCGCGGCTACTTCAATCAGAACACGGCTGAGCGATACGCGAGGCGTCTTCGGGCGCGAGGCTATGACGCGAGCGTTGCCGGTGTGGCGGCGTATTCCACACTCGGTCACTTTGCGGATCCTGTGCTCAACACGATGATGAACTGGAGCGATATGCAACTTGCCGCGACGCTCTTCCACGAGCTCGCGCATCAAGTTCTCTACGTGCCCGGCGATTCAGAGTTCAACGAGGCGTTCGCAACGGTGGTCGAAGAAAATGGCCTGGTGCGCTGGCTCGAGCACCGCGGGCGCATCGCGGATCTCGCGAAGTGGCAGCAGCAGCGACAGCGAGAAGCCGCGGTGGCGCAACTTCTGCTGGATACGCGGGAGCAGTTGCGTTCGCTATACCGCTCGCGGCTGGCGCCCGATGCGATGCGCTATCGCAAGAACGTCCTTTTCGGGCAACTGAAATATCGGTACTGGCAATTGAAAGCTCAGTGGGGGCAGTACGCGGGCTACGATCGGTTCTTCGATCGCGCGCTCAACAATGCGCAGCTGGTGCCTGTGGCCACTTATCACGCGTGTGTGCCAGCGATTCAGAGGCACTTCATCGCGGCAGGTGGGGAGTTCGAGCCTTTCTATGAGCGCATGCGGGAGCTCACGGAAGAATCGGGCGCAGGTGGGTTGTGTAAGCGACTTGCTGCTGGGGAGACACCCTCACCCTAACCCTCTCCCGCCGAGCGGGAGAGGGGACAATCACGGAGTTGTCGCTCATCGCATCTGCGAGTGAACCCCTCTCCCGCTTGCGGGAGAGGGGCAGGGGTGAGGGCTCTCACTCCCCTCGAATCGGCAACACCACCGTCGCATTCCCGCGCTTGATCGTCGCCACGAACACAGCGACATCTTTCACAGCGGCGCGCAACTGCTCCACGTTCGCAATCCGCGTACGGCCCACAGACACGATCACATCGTTTGGCCGCAGGTTGTTCTGCGCCGCCGGGCTGCCTTGATCCACATTGCGCACGAGCACGCCACCGCCGTTAGCCGGCGCATTGCCAAGGTCTGCACCGGCAAGACCCGGATGCACTTCCTTCGGCGCCTCACCTTTCGCGTCGCCGCCTTGCGCCTCGGCACGCTGCTCATCGCGCTCGGCGATCTGCGCTGTGATGCGACGCGGTTTGCCCTCGCGAATGAGCCCGAGCTCGACCTTGTCGCCGATGCGTAAGAGGCCAATCGCGTTACGCAGCTCGGCACTCGTCTTCACCGCATGGCCATTGACGCTGGTGATCACATCGCCCGGTTGCACACCGGCCTTCGCGGCAGCAGAGCCTTCGACCACTTCAGAAACGAGCGCACCCGAGGTGTCCGTCAGCCCAAGATTCTCAGCGACATCCGGCGTCAACGTTTGAATGCTCACGCCCAGCAAGCCGCGACGCACTTCGCCGTACTTGAGGATCTGCTCCGTGACGCTGCGGACCATGGAGGCAGGGATCGCAAAGCCGATACCGATGTTGCCGCCGCTGCGCGAGAGGATCGCGGTATTGATGCCGATCAGCTCGCCGCCCAGGTTGACGAGTGCACCGCCGGAGTTGCCGGGATTGATCGACGCATCGGTCTGGATAAAGTCTTCGTAGCCTTCCGGATTGATACCCGAGCGGCCGAGCCCGCTGATGATGCCCGAGGTCACCGTGTGCTGCAGGCCGAACGGATTGCCGATGGCGACGACGAAGTCGCCCACTTCCGCCTTGGTCGAATCAGCCAGTGGGATGCTCGTGAGTCCGTTCGGCTTCACTTTCAGAACCGCCACGTCCGAGCCGGTGTCCTTGCCCACTACTTCGGCTTTGAGCGAGCGGTTGTCGAGCAGCGTCACGGTGATTTCGCTCGCGTTCTCGATCACGTGCGCGTTCGTGATGATGTG
>CBJNAT010000089.1:0-8107 GCA_966434585.1 uncultured Gammaproteobacteria bacterium
TCGCCGAGATCAGATACGCGTGGGCTGCTTGCGCCAACTCGATCGCGTGTTCGCGCCAATGATCGAACGGCACGCGACTCGCGCCGCGCGGGATCGCGATCAAGTCGACATGCTCCGCGCCATAGCGTCGCGCTTCCTCGATTTCGGTCAGCTCGGCGCCCATCAAGAAACCAATGCGCAGACCCTCGAGCTCCAGCGGCGTGAACTCAGGCCACGTGCTGCCATACCAGACGTTCTCCCATGCACCTTGTTCGTTGCGGAACTGCGATTTGGCGTGCACCGAGCGCAACCCAAATTCCGGATCCCACACGTAAGCCTCGTCGAAACGCTCGTTGCCGAAGTCGACGGGCCGCGAGCTCAAGACGTAACGAGCACCCAACTCGCCCAGGCGCAGCTCCCATTGCGCATGCGCTTGCACCGCGGCTTGCCAAACAGCGCTGTCAAAACGCCGCGCCCCAGCGAACCACCGTACAAACGGCATGTCGGGCAACAACACGAGCTCACTGCGCGCCGCGTGCACGTGCTGCGCAAGTCGCGACCACGCGCTCGCGAACGTATCACCGCCATCGGGCAGCTCGCAGACGGTGAGTTTCATGGGAGGGGAATACGGCGCCGGCCGAAGCAGTTCCACGAACAGGCGCCAGGTCTCAGGCGTGAGGCTTAAGGAAACAAGTCAGTGGGTTCCTCTTGACTCAGGCCTCAGGCCTCAGTCCTCAGTCCTCACGCCTCATCTCAACTGACTATCCTTACTCCCCCGCCGGTTATACCCAGTGAACTGCTGCTCCTCCTTGTCGTGTTCTTCCTGACACACGACACAGAGGCGCACGCCGGGAATCGCCACTCGGCGCGCTTCGGGAATGAGTGCGTTGCACTCCTCGCAATGGGTCAAGCTGGGTCCTGCAGGCAAGCGACTCTTCGCCCGCTCGACACCGTCCTTCACCGTCGCGTCGATCTGATCTTGCACGGCGCCATCGCCGGCCCAACCGGTGGCCATATCTCATCTCCCCAGCAACTCTCGGCAACTCTGAGTCAAGACAAGCTCATCGCAGCACTGGGCTTATCGTCCTGTCACTGCAGCATTCGCGCGCCGGCCCAATGTGCGTGCATGGGTTGCCAGCGTCTGCAGATCCGCAGGCGCACACCGCGGCACGACTCGGAAGGCTGCTTCGATGAAACAGTAGACGCTGAAACCCAGCAGCCCAAGCGCCAGTACCGCGAGCATGATGCGGCCGAAGGTGGCTTCACGCACAGTGTTCAAGGCTTCACCGAGCCCGCCTGCACGTGACGGATCCGCTGTCCACGCAGCCCAGAGAAAAAAACCACCGACGATCAGCACGACGAGTCCGTGTGCGATCAGTCCGAACTTCACGAGCCCATCGAGGCGAGCGGCCATCGTTGTGTAACGCAGCTCTTCTTTGTACTTCTCGCGATACGCCTTGATGAAGTGATTCACTGCGAACGCGACGGCGATGAGACCCACCAATGCCACCAGCCAGCGTCCGAACGGTTGACTCATCAGCTTCGCCGTCCAGCCTTCCGTGCCATCGCCGCCGCCACCCCCTGAACCGGAGACGATCCCGATCGTCGCGAGCGCCGTCAAAGCAAGCGACAAGTGCAGCACGCCGGAGATGATCTGCCCGGCACGCGCCGCCCAGCCGCTCGGCTCGTCGCCTTTGCGCTCGAGATCGAAAGCCGCGTCGATAAAACGCCAAGCCGCGTAGGCCATCAGTCCAAGCGCGATGAGCACGAGCAGGCTCTTGCCGAAGGGCTTGTCGAGCAAGCTCCGCAGAGCGTCTTTGGAATCCGGCGCTGGGCCGCCGCCGATCGCGGCGACGAACGCCAGTACACCCACCAGCACGTACACGACCCCGCGCGCGGCGTAGCCAAACCGCATCATTGGGTCGACCCACGACGGCACTGCAGCACGCATGAACGCACCTCTTCCGAAGCACACGTTCCGATCAGTCAATGAATGACTCGGTGCGTTGCAAGTTCCGGGAGCTCCGTTCGGGCTGAGCGAAGTCGAAGCCCTCTTGTGTACCAGAGCACCACGCAGCGCGAATCAGCCGCTGCCCAAACATCTGCGATAGCGACCATCCACCCGCTTCGCAAACCACTCCGTCGTAAGGCGACGCGTGATCTTCGCGCTCTCGAGTCGGATACGCGGAACATAAGCGCGAGGCAGCGGTTCGCGACGCGTCGCATCCGCGAGCGCGAAGACACGTTCGTAGAGTTTCGTGCGCTCGAACGAGAGCTCCTTGCTGCGCTTCAACTGGCGATGGATTTCATCCTCGCTCAGCTCGAGACGCGGGCCGAGCGTGCGAAGGGCGAGCTCGGTTTTGCTCGGCGCATCGGAGTCGTACAGCACGAGATCGCCATCAATCGCGAGCTTCGCTTTCGTCAGCACGTTCACGGCGTTCTGAAAGGCGGCATTGCGACTCGCGTAGTGACCGGCGTTGAAGTCCGCAAAGCGAAACAGCATGCGGTCGTACGACACGGGATAGTCGAGCAGATGTGCGATACCGAAGTACACGCCACCACGGCGCGTGAACACTTCCGCCCGCACATCCGGCGAGCTGGAGTATGGGTAGGCGTGCTCTCGCGCGTGCTCGTAGGCGTAGTCGATGCTCACCTGCATCGGGCCGCCCGTGCGCACCGGATTCAAGCCGCCGAAGAGTTGTCTGCCGAGCGGCACCTGACCGATGAAATCATCGAACAGCTCGCTCAGCTGTCTCTCGGTCCGCACGTTGCCCAGGCGCTGTTCGTACGTCTCTCCGGTCGAGGATGTCAGGCGTAGTGCGCCGCGTACGAGCATCTTGGGAATGCGATAGCCGGCGGCCCGGGTCTCGATCTCGCGGCGGGCGATGCTGGCGAGGCCCTGCACGGGCGGATCAGCCTTGAACATCGATTCCTGTTCCGTCACGGCGAGGACGGCACAGATGTTTCGCGCAGTCGGCTCGATCTCCAGCCGGTAGAGCGCGACTTGGATGTCCTCGGCCCATCCCTGTCGATCTTGCACATAGGCCGGCAGTCGCCCCGCGATGGCGGTCCGCGCCTGATCCGGATCCACCTTTATCTTGGGGCCCGCGCAACTGGCCAGAGCCACTATCGCGAGGAGGGCCAGGCCGATGAGGCTGGAGGGGCGCTGGCAGGCCATTTGTTCTGGATTTGGGGGCTCTTGGGGGGGTGCAGGGCGGTCTGCAGCCGCGAAATTAACCTAAGAATGGGCAAAACGAGCCCGGAAATCCGCAGATTCTCTTTCCCATTCGCAAAGTGCAGCTAGAATGCCGCGCTTTGCCGGAAGACCCCTTAAGTCGACAACGCTGGATAGCCTTTCCAGCGAAATCCTCATGGGTGCTCGTGGGTACGCCCCGTATGCTCGCCGGCTCACCATTTCTTGGACCTGCAATGGGATTCAGCCATGCCCCGCACTATTGCTTTATCTGATGTCCGCAACATCGGCATCATCGCCCACGTCGACGCTGGCAAGACGACGACGACCGAGCGCATCCTGTACTACACGGGGCGTAAGCACACGATCGTCGACATTCACGACACGAAGGACCTGAAGTCCTCGACGACGACCGACTACCTGGAACAGGAACAGAAGCGCGGCATCACCATTCAGTCCGCCGCCGTCTCCGCGTTCTGGCGCAACAAGAAGATCAACCTGATCGACACCCCGGGCCACGTCGACTTCACCATCGAAGTGAACCGTAGCTTGCGCGTGCTCGACGGCGCGGTCGTCGTGTTCGACGGCGTCGCAGGTGTCGAGCCGCAGTCCGAAACGAACTGGCGCCTTGCGGACAACTATGACGTGCCGCGCCTGTGCTACGTGAACAAGATGGACCGCAGCGGCGCGAACTTCCTGCGCTGCGTGGACATGATCAAGAAGCGCCTGGGTGCGCGTCCGCTCCCAGTGCAATTGCCGATCGGCTCCGAAGACAACTTCAAGGGCATGATCGATCTCGTCGAGATGAAGGCCCTGGTGTGGGACTCGGACGATCGGGATGCGAAGTGGGCCGTCCTCGACATCACGCCGGACATCGCAGACAAGCTGGGCATCAGCGTACCGAGCGATCGCGCGATCCTTGCAGATATTGCCAAGTACCGCTCCGAGCTCGTCGACACCTGCTTGGAGCAGGACGATGAAGCGATGGAAGCCTATCTGAACGACGGTCACGAACCGTCGGCCGACACGCTCCGCAAGTGCCTGCGCAAGGGCACCATCTCGGGCGCGTTCAATCCCGTGCTGTGCGGCTCTTCTTATAAGAACAAGGGCGTGCAGCAGGTGCTGGATGCCGTCGTCGATTACTTGCCGGCCCCGACTGACGTCGCCGCCATCAAGACGGTGGACCAGGACGGCAACCCGATCGGCGAGCGTATCTGCTCCGATGACGAGCCGTTCTCGGCGCTGGCGTTCAAGGTGATCAACGACGCCTACGGCGCCCTCACGTTCGTGCGCGTGTACTCCGGCGTGCTCACCAAGGGCATGTCGGTGACCAACACGACCCGCGGCAAGCGCGAAAAGATCGGCCGCATGGTCGAGATGTTCGCCAAGGAAGCCAATGCCATCGAAGAGGCCCGCGCCGGCGACATCATCGCGTTGGTCTCGCTCGCCGAAACCGATACGGGTGACACGCTGTGTGACACCAACAATCCGGTCGTGCTCGAGCGCATGCGCTTCCCGGACCCGGTCATCAGCGTCTCCGTGAAGTCGAAGAACAAAGCCGAACAGGAGAAGTTCGGCGCGGCGCTCGGCAAGATGGTCCGCGCCGATCCTTCGTTGAAGCTCGAGACCGATCGCGAAACGGGTGAGACGATTCTGCGCGGCATGGGCGAGCTGCACCTGGAAGTGACGCTCGATCGCATGCGCACGGAGTTCAACGTCGAAGGCGTGATGGGTCAGCCGCAGGTCGCGTATCGCGAGACGATCACGAAGCCGATCTCCGAGCAGTACGTGCACAAGAAACAGACCGGCGGTTCGGGTCAGTTCGCCGAAGTGTGGATCACCTTCGAGCCGCGTGCGCGCGGCGAAGGCTTCGAGTTCGTCGACGAAACCGTCGGTGGCTCTGTGCCGCGCGAGTTCGTGCCTTCGGTGGAGAAGGGCTTGCGCGTGCAGATGGAAGAAGGCGTGCTCGCGAAGTATCCGACCGTGGACTTCCGCGCCACGCTGACGGACGGCAGCTACCACGACGTCGACTCGAACGCGATGACGTTCGAAATCGCCGCCAAGGCCTGCTTCCGCGAAGCGATGCGCAAGGCCGGCCCGATCCTGCTCGAGCCCGTGATGAAGGTCGAAACCGTAACGCCGGGCGACTACCTGGGTGACGTCATCGGCGACATCAATCGTCGCCGCGGCCAGATCCAGGAGCAGCTCGAGCGCGGCACCAACATCGCCGTCGTGGCCCACGTGCCGCTGTCGGAGATGTTCGGCTACATCGGCCACCTGCGCGGCATGACCTCGGGTCGCGCCTCGTACACGATGGAGTTCTCGCACTACGATCCGGTGCCGCGTCAGGTCGCGGATGCCGTGATCGCGGAAGCGACCAAGGGCAAGGTGGCGGCGACGGCGTAAGCGTCGAGACGACATCGAGTTCGAGAAGAAGGGGAGCGGTTCGCTCCCCTTTTTCTTTGGGTGCTCAACTCATTGTCCCCCGCAATCACGCTCGAGTCAGCGGGTACGTCACCTTTGCGCCGCCGCGCAGATGACTCAAAGCCGCAGGATCCAAACGCGAGTTGAAGCGTCATACGGACGCGTTCTCGTGAACAGGTCGATCTGGCCGACCCGATGACGGAGCAACCGCGCACATGAAGTCGAGCGAGCGATCACCACCGGTCGCCACAGACATCGCCGCGGCGGCGCGCGGCAAGCCACGCTTCGGAGCAGTCCTGCGGCAGTTCCGACGCAGCGGGTCCGAAGGCGATCCGGACGCGCTGGTGCTGTACTTCGCGTACGGCGCGAAGGGTCGTGCGGTCCTGGAAGGGCGATTGATCGATCATCAGGTTCATAAGCCCTTCGCAGCGCGCGATCCATCGTTCGTAAATTTGCACCGCACTTTGCGGTTGATGTTCAACGCGGAGCGTCCGCACCGTGCAGTGCGAGTGGAGTTTGCGGGAAGGACGTGGGACGCCGATACGGATGCCGAGGGCTACTTCGTCCTCGAGATGATCTCGCTGGATGAGTTACCGCCGGGGTGGCATACGGTGCAGGTGAGCGCAGGGCCCGCGCGTGCCACGATCTCGCTGTTGCTGGCACCTGCGCAGAACCGACATGGTGTGATCTCCGATGTCGACGACACGATCATGATCACGGAAGTGACACGCTTCTCGTCGATGCTGCGGAACACCTTCCTCAAGAACCCACTACAGCGACTCATCGTGCCTGGAATGCCCGCGCTCTTTCGTGCGCTCGCCGCTCGCAACCCGGAGAGCGCAACGGCCCCGCTCTTCTACCTCTCTGCATCGCCTCGGCAGTTGCACATGCCTCTGCAAGCGATGCTCGATCATCACGGCTTTCCGCCCGGTGTGCTGATCACCAAGCGTGTCACCAACGATGCAACACGAGAGCCGCTGCTCGATCAAATGAAATACAAGCTCGAGCGCTTGGAGGAAATTCTCATGCGTGTGCCGCATGCGACGTTCACGCTGCTCGGGGATGACGGCGAACACGATCCTGAGATCTTCGATGCCTTGCGGGCACGTTATCCGGAGCGGATCGACGGCATCTGGATTCGCGGTGTGCGCATCGACTCTCAGCCAAGACTAAAAGGTCAGCGTGAGTTGCACGAGTTGCTGCAGCAGCATGTACGGTGAATCGGCTTAGCTCGTCAGGTCTCGCTGACGTCGATGTTCCACACTTGGCTCACTGCGCCGCACATCGATGCTGCTGCGATGAGTGCCTTGCCGCACGGAACCTTGCGGTCTCCAGAGTCCTTCTAGTTACCCCAACTTGAAGAAGGAGGTCATGCACATGACTACCTTGAGCGGACATACCTCGGCGATTCGCGCCAAGAAAGTCATTGGCACCAACGTCAAAGACACGAGCGGCGCCACGATCGGCAAGGTCGAAGACATCGTGCTCGACAAGCTGTCGAACAACATCATGTACGCCATCGTCGGCTTCGGCGGCTTCTTAGGCATTGGCGAGAAGTACCATCCACTGCCGTGGAGCGTGCTGGACTACGACCCCGACGAGAATGGCTATGTGGTGAATATCAGCAAGGAACAACTGAAGGCAGCTCCCGCCTACTCCATGGAGGAACTCACGGCGGGTGATGGCACCCAGTTCCGCGAGCGTGTTTACGACTATTACGGCGCGACGCGTTATTGGTGATCCTCAGGGCACGGTGGCTGAGCACATAACTCGGTCACCGTGCCAACTTGCTCGGGATCGCTCTCGCTTCTCCCGCCGCCGTCACGCTATTTATAAACGCCCATACTCCAGCGAAGCGCGGTAGCCCTCCAACTCCTCCTCAAAGATCACACGATCTTTTTCGAGCTGGCGGATTTGTGTTTTAAGCCGGCCGACGCGTTCGCTTAAATGCTTTACGTCCACGACTGCCTGCGCGCGTTGCTCGGTCGTGCTCTCAGAGCTGATGGCGAGTGCGGACTGGCGCACGATGTCCTCTTCCGCACGTTCGAGCTCGCGCCGTTTCGAGTACAGCTGCTGTGAGCAGGTATCGACTCGCGATTGCAGCTGATGCAGATGGCGGCCCGCTTCATAAGCATCGGCGAACGCGTGATCGAGATCGGCGGGACATTGTCCGTTGTAGCCGTGACCCGCCGAGCCGACGCGGAAACCGTTCGCGGGTTGACAGTACTCCCGTAGACCCGCATCGCGGCCACGCAGGTAGGAGTCGAGATCAGGTGTTACGTCATGCTTTGCGCACGCCTTGCGGTGTTGAGCGATGCGATCCGCGCCATAGCCGTGAGCGCCGTCTTCGTAACCAATCGTGCGCCAGTCGACCGTTCGACATTCTTCTTTGTCCATCGACGCGCACCCTGCGAACGTTAGTGCCGCGAGGAGCATCGCCGTAAATCGCAGTGCCGAAGAGCGCATGGAGGGGAGCCTGGCCGCGGCCGGATCGGCCGTGCGGCAAAGCTA
>CBJNAT010000090.1:0-8104 GCA_966434585.1 uncultured Gammaproteobacteria bacterium
GAAAGCGGGCTTTCTCTGGGTCGAACGGTGCTGCGAAGCGCAGGCTGCGGCGGCAGAACTCCCCGGAGATCAGGTCTATCAACAAGCTTGCCTCGCCTGCCATGGCGCGGGCGTGGCTGGTGCACCGAAGTACGGTGACAAGGGGGCGTGGGCGCCGCGCGTGGCCCAGGGTCTCGACACGCTTCACAAGCATGCCGTCGAGGGCTACCCAGGCCAGGCGGGTTTTATGCCGCCTAAGGGTGGTCGTGCGGACCTGTCCGACAAGTCAGTCATGAACGCTGTCGACTACATGGTGGCTGCCGCGAAGTAATCGGCCACGTCAAGGTCGACGAGAAAGGGGCGCCTCGAGCGCCCCTTTTTTGTTCCTGGTTCCTTTCTTCTGCGGCTCAGGGCTTCAGTACGACCTTGATGCAGTCCTGCTGCTTGTCGCGAAAGACTCGGTATGCGTCCGGCGCCTCATCCAGCGACAGGCGATGGGTGATGACGAAAGTGGGATCAATAGCGCCGTTTTGGATGAGCTCCAGCAGCGGTCGCATGTACCGCTGAACGTGGGTCTGTCCGGTTTTGATGGTCAGTGATTTGTTGACGATCGCACCGAAGGGGATCTTGTCCACGAAGCCGCCGTACACGCCCGCGAGCGACACCGTGCCGCCGTTCCGGCAGCAGAGAAGCACCTCGCGCAGCACGTTCGCTCGATCGGTTTCCATCCGCAGCGCAGTCTTCACACGATCGTAAACGGCGTTGACGCCATGCCCATGTGCCTCCATGCCCACGGCATCGATGCAGCGGTCGATGCCGCGACCGCCTGTGAGCTCATTGAGCACCTCGGGCACGTTCACTTCTTCGTAGTTCAACGTGATTGCGTCGTTGTGCTCCTTGGCCATTTGCAACCGTTCGGGAATGCGATCTATCGCAACGATACGTTCGGCTCCCAGTAGGCGCGCGCTCAACATCGCGAATTGACCGACCGGACCGCAACCCCACACTGCCACGGTATCGCCGGGCTCGATCCCGCACTGCTCCGCAGCCATGTAACCGGTCGGCAAGATATCCGATAGGAACAGCACTTGTTCGTCAGTCAGATCGCCCTGAATCTTCAAAGGTCCGATGTCGGCAAATGGCACCCGCACATACTCCGCCTGCCCTCCTGCATAACCACCGAGCAGATGCGAATAGCCGAACAATCCCGCTGGAGAGTGGCCCCACATCTTCTCGGCCATGCCTGCATTCGGGTTCGAGTTCTCGCAAAGCGAGAACAGCTCCTTCTCGCAGAAGAAGCAATTGCCGCATGAAATCGGAAATGGCACGACGACTCGATCACCCACTTGCAGATTCGTCACGCCCTGACCGACCTCAACGACTTCGCCCATGAACTCGTGCCCGAGAATGTCGCCGCGCGCCATACCGGGCACGAAGCCATCGTATAGGTGCAGGTCAGAGCCGCAGATTGCCGTGCTCGAGACTTTTACGATCGCATCGCGCGGATTGATCAGATGAGGATCAGGCACCTTCTCGATGCGCAGATCGTTGATGCCGTACCAGCAGTTAGCGCGCATTGGCAGGCTCCTTCTTGGACATGAGACGGTACTTCAGCGAACGTGAGCCGGTGGGCTGCGAGCGCGTGGTCGCGATCTCGCCCGTTTCCATCATCTGTTTGAACCGTCGCAAGTCTTCGTGGAGCTGCACGTCCGGCTCTTCGCCGAACAATTTTGCGAGGACGACGCCCAGTCTTCCGGCAGGAGGCCGATACTCCAGTTCAACGGTCAACAAAGTGCCACGCCGACCCGGAATGGGCTCGAATCGCACCGACCCCATGTTCTCGATTTGCGAGCCCGGCAACGAACGCCACGCAATCAGCTCGTTCGTCTCGTTGGCGATTTCCTCAGATTCCCATTCCACGCGCACACCGACAGGCGCACGCGCCACCCAGTGAGTGCGCCCATTGTCGAGCACACGGACGGATTCGAGATGACGCATGATCGTCGGAAAACTCTCGAAGTCGTTCCACGCTTGATAGAGCGCACCAGACGGCATGTTGATGGCGATCGTCTTGCGCACGACGATCACGTTGTCTGCGGCCGCCTGGGCTTGGTCGTAACTTCGCGCAGCAACCAAATCCAATGCGGCAACACCTGCCACTGCGAAGGATGCCATCGCGGCGCGCGAGCGTTGCTCGTTGTCGCCACGCGTCATGGCCGTACCGAGCAGCGCAAGATCCATCGCATCGCCTGCGACACGCGCTTTCAACGCAGTCGCTGCCCATTGCGGCGAGCTGAGAATGGCCATCCCACTTGCGAACTCGCGCAGCCCCAACGAGCGCATCAGTACTGCGTTCTCCGGAACACCGATCGCACGTGCGAGTTGGCGCGGCGCAACCAGCTGCGCGGTACCGAGCGCAATGCTGAACCATCCCAATGCCTGCGCGAGTTGGCCATTGCTGGCGACGGTATCGATGCGCTCGGCTACACGCGAGCGCAGCGCAGCGGATCGCGCACTCCTCGCACTCTTTTCCTCTTCGAAGTACGTACTGGTTGGCGGACGCGGTTGGGACTGAGTCATATCAGCGGCCTGTGTCGACATGACGGTGAACCCTCTGCGCAGTTGCGAAAGCTGTGTCACGGAGGTGCGAAAAGCGTGCCGCCATTCGGGAGCGGCGCTCGCCCTCGAGCATTCGCGTGCACGTGTGGTTGAAACGGCCGCGCGACAGACGACCGCGTGCGTCATGCGACTACAGGAAGGCGCGACTGCAGTCAGTCGTGCGCATGCCGGCAAGCAAACCGATTGAAGAATCTATCTTCCCTTGCAGGAATTTCTCAGCGCGCCGCGCTGCGATCTAGTTGACGTAGACTGATCGCTTCTGCGACGTGCGCAGCTTCGATGTGTGCACTGGCTTGTAGATCCGCCAATGTGCGCGCGAGCTTCACGATGCGCTGATGAGCACGAGCCGACAGTGCAAAGCGCTGCGCTGCACGTCCAAGCACTTGCGCTGCTTCAGCCTTCAGGGATGCATGTTGTCGTAGGCCTGCTTGATCGAGCTGCGCGTTGTACACACCTTGCCGTTCGATTTGCCGTTCGCGTGCCCGCGCCACGCGTTGAGCGACTTCCGCGCTCGCTTCTTCGCTGCGCGGCTCCTGAAGTTCCGCAACGGGCACGCGCCTGACCTCGATGTGCATGTCGAGCCGATCGAGCAGCGGTCCCGAGATGCGCCCGCGATAGCGTTGCACTTGTTCTGAAGTACAGCGACACCGCGCCGGCACGTCGCCGAGATAACCGCATGGACATGGATTCATTGCGGCGATGAGTTGAAAGCGCGCAGGGAATTCGGTCTGCAGAGCAGCACGCGAAATGGTGACCACGCCACTCTCCAACGGCTCACGCAGCACTTCGAGCACGCGTCGCTGGAACTCCGGCAGTTCGTCGAGAAACAAAACACCGCGGTGCGCGAGCGAAATTTCGCCCGGACGTGGGTAACTTCCGCCGCCGACCAGCGCAACGGCCGATGCGGTGTGGTGCGGTGCGCGAAACGGGCGAAGCCCCCATTCCTGCACTTTCACCGACCCGATCAGCGCGCGCACAGCCGCCGCTTCCAGTGCTTCCGCCTGCGACATCGGCGGCAGAATGCCCGGCAGCCGCTGCGCCAGCATGCTCTTGCCGCAACCAGGCGGACCCATGAACAGCAGACTGTGCTCACCCGCCGCGGCGACTTCCAGCGCGCGTTTGGCTTGCGGTTGTCCACGAACTTCCGCTAAGTCCGCCGCAGTGCGTGTGGCCATTTGCGGCGCCTTGCCGGTGTTGAACGAAAGCGATTCGGCGCCGCTCGCGTGCGCTGCGACTCGCAACAGATGAGTGGCTGACGCAATCTTGCACCCGTCGATGAGTGCCGCTTCGGCGGCGTTCTCCGTAGGCACAATGAGTTTGCGACCGGCTGACGTGGCGGCGCTCGCGGCAATCAGAACGCCATTGACGGGGCGCAGCTCACCGCTCAAGGACAGCTCGCCGTACAACTCGCATGCGCCGAAACTGTGAACCGGCAGTTGACCGGCGGCCATGAGAATACCGATCGCGATGGGCAGGTCGAACCGCCCGCCTTCCTTGGGGAGATCCGCGGGGGCGAGATTCACCGTGATCCGCCCTGAGGGCATGTCAAAGCCGCTGTTCGTGATCGCCGCGCGCACCCGATCGCGGCTTTCCTTCACGACGGTTTCAGGCAGCCCAACGATTGTGACAGTCGGTAGTCCCGGACCGACATCGACTTCCACGCGCACTTCGGGCGCATCCGTGCCGCGCTGAGCGCGGCTCAGCACCATTGCCATCGCCATTCCTTGGCTCCTTCATTTTCCAGCGCGCCTAAGTGGCACGCTCAGACGATCAGTTCAACTCAGATTGGTGGAATCGCGCGTTCCTGACACGCTCGGCCCCGACGTGGCTTGCGGCTCGAGAGCAGCAAGGCGCGCCTCCAGCAGCTCCAGCTTCTCCCGGGTGCGCCGCAAGACCGCAGCCTGCACGTCGAACTCCTGCCGCGTGACGAGATCGAGTTTCGTCAATCCCGCCTGCAACACGGCCCGAAAGTTCTCCTCCAGATCGTGACGAAGCGCGGTCACACCCTCGGGCACGGTCGCGGCCAGCCGGCGTGCAAGATCATCGAACCATCGAGCGTCCATGGTGCACCTTTAGTCGTGGGTCGGCACTCTAGTCAGCGCGATGAGCGTCTGACAAGGCTCCTGCAGGCGAGGATCGCGTCGCCAGTTGGCCACGCAGAGGAGCGCGCTCACCGGGCGATGCCGCGCCATTCCTGAGCATGGAGGCAGTCTGTGCCCAACTTCGGAGCACACACCCGAGCCAGTGCACGTTCTAGGTGCAGTAAACGGGCTCCGGCCCACGCCGCGCGAAGCAATCGCGCTCAAAACCCGTGGCATAGAAGATGCATTTCGCTCCCCGCGCCGCGTATGCAGATAAACCACTCACCTTGCCGGCGCTAAGTCTTCGGAGCTGTAAGCGAATGAAGTTGATCTCCGCAATCATCAAGCCTTTCAAGCTCGATGATGTTCGCCAGGCGGTGGCGGACATTGGCGTACAGGGAATCACCGTAACCGAGGTGCAAGGCTTCGGGCGCCAGCGCGGCCATACCGAGCTATATCGCGGTGCCGAGTACCGCGTCGACTTCCTTCCCAAGACCAAGATCGAACTCGCGGTGGACGATTCCATCGCGGAACAAGTCGTCGAAGCCATCACCAACGTGGCGCGCACCGGAAAAATCGGCGACGGCAAGATTTTCGTGATTGACCTCGAACAGGCGGTTCGCATTCGCACGGGCGAAACGGGTGTCGAGGCGGTGTGAGAGTGAGCGGGCACCCGGGCCCGAAAATTATCCAAGGCAGCCTTAGCAGGAGAATGAAAGTGAATTGCAACCTGGCCACGAGCGCTACGCTCAAATCCAAGTGGGCAATAGTGCCAGCGCTGCTGGCACTACTCGTCCCGATGCTCGCGTTTGGGCAAGACGCGGCGCCTCCGACACCCGACAAGGGCGACATTTCATGGATGATGACGTCGACGTTCCTGGTCATCATGATGGCCGTGCCGGGACTCGCGCTGTTCTACGGCGGCATGGTGCGCTCGAAGAACGTGTTGTCCGTGTCGATGCAGGTATTCGTCACCTTCAGCTTGATGTCGGTACTGTGGTGCATCTACGGCTACAGCGTCGCCTTCACGTATGGTGACAACGCGTTCTTCGGCGGCCTGAGCAAGCTCTTCCTGAGCGGTGTGGATTCCACCACACTCGCGGCGACCTTCAGCAAGGGCATCTACATCCCGGAGATGGTGTACGTCGGCTTCCAGATGACCTTCGCCGCGATCACGCCCTGCCTGATCGTCGGTGCGTTCGCCGAGCGCATGAAGTTCTCCGCCGTGCTGCTCTTCATGATCATTTGGTTCACGTTCGCGTACCTGCCGATCGCTCACATGGTGTGGTACTGGGATGGTCCGGATGCGTTCACGGCCGAGAACGAGGCCGTCGCCCTGTCTCACTCGGGCTTCCTCTTCGGCAAGGGCGCACTCGACTTCGCCGGCGGCACCGTGGTGCACATCAATGCCGGTATCGCAGGCCTGGTGGGCTGCTTCCTGGTCGGCAAGCGTCTCGGCTACGGCCAAACAGCCATGCCGCCGCACAACCTGCCGCTGGTCATGACGGGCGCGGCCTTGCTGTGGGTGGGTTGGTTCGGGTTCAACGTGGGTTCGAACCTCGAGTCGAATGCCTTCGCCGGTCAGGTGTTCCTGAACACTTTCCTGGCGACCGCCGCCGCCGTGTGCTCGTGGAGCTTCGGCGAGTGGATCTTCCGCAAGACCCCCACCATGCTGGGCGCCGCTTCCGGCGCAATCGCCGGGCTCGTCGCGATCACCCCCGCCTGCGGCTGGGTGGGTGTGATGGGCGCACTGATCATCGGTCTGCTGGCCGGCATCGTCTGCCTGTTCGCGGTCACCAAGCTGAAGTCCTGGCTTGGCTATGACGACTCACTCGACGTATTCGGCGTGCACTGCGTCGGCGGCATCCTGGGCGCGATCCTGACGGGCGTATTCGTCAACCCCGCCCTCGGTGGCGCGGGCGTGATCAACTACGTCACGGGCGCTGTCGAGTTTGCCGGCACTGGCAAGCAAGTGGTCTCGCAGCTGTGGGGCGTCCTCACGACCATCGTGTGGTCCGGTGTGGTGTCCTTCATCGGCTACAAGATCGTCGATGTGGTCGTGGGCCTGCGTCCGACGGAAGAAGCGGAGCGCGAAGGTCTCGACACTGCCGAGCATGGCGAGCGCGGTTACAACATTTAACCCGCCGTCTCCAAGCTTCGGCTGGATCGGAAACGGGCGCCTCGTGCGCCCGTTTCCTTTTGTGCGTCTCGGGGACCTGTGATCCAGTCCGCAGTTAAGAGATGGGTTCAGGGCACGGCTGAGGTCTGCGCATTAGGTCGCCTGCTACACTCGAGCGCGTGCTGGCGGCAATCGAAGGTTCGGGCACGAACTGCCGCTCAAGTCTCTGGATGTCTTCATGAATTTGATCACCGCCATCGTCAAGCCCTTCAAAGTGGATAAGGTGCGAGAGGCGTCGGCTGAAGCTGGCATCGTCGGCATGACAGTGACGGAGGTGCGCGGTTTCGAGCTCGATCAGGCGGTGCGCATCCGCACTGGCGAAATGAATTTTGAGGCCCTTTGAGTCGGTGGGAGTTCTGCAGGACGATTGGGAGCGGAGAGAACCATGTGGCGTTATTCACTGACGATTCTGACGTTCGCGGCGGCGCTGACATCGGCTCACGCCGATGTCTACAAGTTCGTCGACGCACAGGGCCACGTGCAGTACACCGACAAGCCGGAGACGCTGCCAGCCGAGCGACTGAACATTCGATCCCAGAAAACCGACACGGTCGCCGCGCAGTCCCGTAGCGACGCAGAACGGGAGCAGATGGCAGCCAACGACAAGGCCCGCCAAGCTGCCGCTGGGCAGAAAGCGGACGCACAAGGCGCCGTCGAAGCCTCTGCGAAGGACCGCGCAGAGCGCTGCAGCAAAGCCCGAGAACGGTACGACAGCTACATGAATTCGCAGCGTCTCTACGAGGCACTGCCGAATGGCGAACGCCGCTATCTAGACAGTGCGGAATTGGATGCCGCGCGTGCTTCAGCTAAGGTGACGATGGAGGAGCTGTGCAAGGGCCTGTGAGCCCCGGCCCAGCGTCCACGCACAGATAGTTTTCCTGATTGTGCGGCCCCAGGGCCGCACAATCGTTTCCACCATCTGGTATTTTTCTTAAATCTCGTCGACACAACACCATGCAGGCGGGTTTTATCGGGCTAGGCGCCATGGGCCACGGGATGGCTCGCAACCTTCACCGGCGTGGACTGCTGAAGGCTGTCTGGAACCGCACGGCCGAGCGAGCTCAGGTGTTCGCCAACCAAACCGGCTGCACGGCGGCGACTTCACCGGCTGACCTCGCCAGTCGCTGCGATGTGCTCGTGAGCTGCGTCTCCGCGGATCACGATCTCGAGGCGGTGATCGAGGCCGCGCTTCCCGCGACCCGTCCGGACACGCTGTTCATTGACTGCTCCACGATCAGCGCGACCA
>CBJNAT010000091.1:0-8090 GCA_966434585.1 uncultured Gammaproteobacteria bacterium
AAGACCGCGAAGCCGAGCTACTCATTCGGCCCGCTGAATCCGCGCGATCACCGCCAACTGGCGCAAACGATTTCGGTGCTGGAGGAGACCGAGCCTGGCGATCCGCAAGGCGATGTCATTCGCCGCGCAATCATGAAGGCGAAACATCGTGCGCCCGTTATCGGTGTGACCGGCACGGGTGGCGCGGGCAAGTCCAGCCTGAACGACGAGCTGTTGCAGCGCTTCGTTCGGCATTTCCCAGATCGCCAAATCGCAGTGGTCGCAATCGATCCGACCCGACGCCGCTCAGGCGGCGCGTTGCTGGGTGATCGCATCCGTATGAACGCACTGGCGTCGGAGAACATCTTCATGCGCTCGCTGGCGACGTGCCCCCAGGATCGTGCTACGAGCGCCGTGCTGGGCGATGTGATTCGACTCCTGCAACTCGCCAACTTCGATTTGATCCTCGTCGAGACCGCAGGTATCGGCCAGTCCGACACTGAAATCACCGATCTCGTCGACATTTCGATGTACGTGATGACGAGCGAGTACGGTGCGGCAAGCCAGCTCGAGAAGATCGACATGCTGGACTTCGCAGACGTGGTCGTCCTGAACAAGTTCGAGAAGCGCGGCGGTGAAGACGCGCTGCGTGACGTACGCAAGCAGTGGCGACGGAACCATCCCGATCGCGCGCGTTTGCCGGATGCAGACGTTCCGGTCTTTCCGACGATCGCCAGCCGCTTCAACGATCCCGGCGTCAATCGACTGTTCGGCGCGCTCTGCAAGTTGCTGCAGGCGAAGTCGGGCGCGACGGAAGCCTGGTCGGTGCAGGACGTGGGCGCCATCGAGTTCGTCTCACGCGAACCGCTGATTCCCGCGCAGCGTGGACGCTACCTTGCGGAGATCGCACAGAACGGTCGGAAGGCACGGACCGGCATCGATGCCATCGTGGATGAGGCGCGGCGCGCAGGTGGTATCTACGAGTCGCTAAAGTCACTGCACGACGCACGCCTGCCGGCAGCGCTCGAGCGATTTGCAGACGATGCGCTGAACGATGCCAGCGTCGACGAAACACGGCGCGAGCTGCGGGCCGCCTACAACGCCGCACTCGACGCGATGGGTGCGCAGGCAATCGGTGAGCTGAAACATTGGCCGCAACGCATGAAAGCAGTAAGCGATGCGCAGTACTCATACAAGGTGCGCGATCGCGTGGTGAAGGGCGAGAACTACATGACCTCGCTGAGCGGCAACGAAATTCCGAAGATCGGTGTGCCGCGCTTTCAAGATTGGGGTGAGCTGCTGCGTTTCCTGCTCACCGAGAATCTGCCTGGCAGTTATCCGTATACGGCGGGCGTATATCCCTATCGTCGCGCCGAAGAAGATCCCATTCGCATGTTCGCGGGCGAGGGCGGCCCCGAGCGCACGAATCGCCGCTTCCATTACCTTGCGCGCGGACAAGCGGCTACGCGTCTTTCGACCGCCTTCGATTCGACGACTTTATACGGCGAGGATCCGGACACAAGACCGGACATTTATGGCCGCATCGGTAATTCCGGTGTATCGATCGCCACACTCGATGACATGAAGAAGCTCTACTCCGGCTTCGATCTCTGCGCGCCCACCACTTCCGTGTCCATGACGATCAACGGACCGGCGCCCATGCTTCTAGGCATGTTCATGAATACTGCAATCGATCAGCAGGTCGAACGATTCCTGAAGAGTGAAGGGCGCTGGGCAGCGACTGAAAAGCGAATGGGTGAGCTGCACGAGGCCATTCGGCAGCGAGGCCAGAGCGTCCCCGTGTACAAGGGCGATTTGCCGGAGGGCCACGATGGCTCGGGGCTCGCATTCTTAGGGTTCACGAGCGACGAGCTCATCGCGCCGGGCGTGTTGACTGCGGAGGAGCACGCCAAACTGCGGGCGCAAGCGCTATCGGCGGTGCGCGGCACGGTTCAGGCGGACATCCTTAAAGAGGATCAGGCGCAGAACACCTGTATCTTCTCAACGGAATTTGCGATGCGCCTGATGGGCGATGTCCAGCAGTACTTCATCGACCACAAGATCCGGAATTTCTACTCCGTTTCGATCTCCGGCTACCACATCGCGGAGGCGGGTGCGAACCCGATCTCTCAGCTTGCCTTCACGCTCGCGAATGGCTTCACGATCGTGGAGTATTACCTCGCGCGTGGCATGAAGATCGATGACTTCGCACCTAACCTATCGTTCTTCTTCTCGAATGGCATGGATCCGGAATATGCGGTGATCGGTCGCGTGGCGCGGCGCATCTGGGCGCGCGCAATGCGGGATCTCTACAACGCATCGTCGCGCAGCCAGATGTTGAAGTATCACGTCCAGACCTCGGGTCGTTCGCTGCACGCTCAGGAGATCCAGTTCAACGACATACGCACCACGCTGCAGGCGATGTACGCGCTGTTCGACAACTGCAACTCGCTGCACACCAATGCCTATGACGAAGCGCTCACGACGCCGACCGAAGAGAGTGTGCGTCGTGCCGTCGCAATCCAGCTCATCATCAATCGCGAGCTGGGGCTCAACATCAACCAGAATCCGTGGCAGGGGTCCTTCTTCATGGAGTACCTCACCGATCTCGTCGAGGAGGCCGTGTACAAGGAGTTCGATTCGCTGTCCGAGCGTGGCGGCGTGCTGGGCGCGATGGAAACCATGTACCAGCGCGGCAAGATTCAGGAAGAAAGCATGTACTACGAGCAGAAGAAGCACGACGGAAGCTTGCCGATCATCGGTGTGAACACGTTCCTGGCGCCCGGCGGTGGTGAGTCGATCACGGAAGCGCAGCTGATCCGCTCTACCGAGGAAGAGAAACAGAATCAGGTCGCGGCCGTGCAGGCTTATCAAGCACGCAATTTCGATCGTGCGCCGTCGGCGCTGGCGCAGCTGCAGCACGCGGCGACGAGCGGCAGTAACGTATTCGCGGAGATCATGAACGCCGTCAAGTATTGTTCGCTGCGACAGATCTCTCGCGCGTTGTACGACGTCGGCGGGCAATATCGCCGCAGCATGTAAGCGGCCCCTTCTGATCACTCACGAGAGCACAACATGTACACGGCACCCCTGAAAGACATCCGCTTCGTGCTGCACGAACTGCTGGGGGACGCGCGGTTGAGCAGCTTGCCGGCATTTTCGGAGTACTCGACCGATTTCGCGGATGCGGCGCTGGAAGAGGCGGGCAGGCTGGCGCAGGAAGTGCTCGCACCGATCAATCGCCTGGGCGACACGGTCGGTGCGAAGTGGACGCCTGATGGCGTCGTCATGCCGGATGAGTTCAAGACGGCTTATCGCGCGTACGTCGAGGGCGGCTGGCCAACGTTACGTGTGTCGCCGTCGCACGGTGGGCAGGGTGCGCCGACCGTGCTGGGTACAGCGATCGAGGAGTTGTGGGGCTCCTCCAATCTGGCGTTCAAGTTGTGTCCTATGTTGACGCAGGGCGCGATCGAAGCGCTCGAGCAGTGCGGCAGCCCTGAGCAGAAGCGCAAGTACCTACCGAAGATGGGTACCGGCGAATGGACCGGCACGATGAACTTGACGGAGCCGCAAGCCGGTTCAGATCTCGGTGCGATCCGCACCCGGGCAGTGCCGGAAGGTGATCACTATCGGGTGTACGGCCAGAAGATCTTCATCACGTACGGCGATCAGGATTACACGCCCAACGTCATTCACATGGTGCTGGCGCGCATCGAAGGTGCGCCTGCGGGCACGAAAGGAATTTCGCTCTTCATCGTGCCGAAGATGTTGGTTAACGAGGACGGCTCGCTCGGCGAACGCAATGACGTGCGCTGTGTGTCGATCGAGCACAAGCTCGGTATCCACGCGAGCCCCACGTGTGTGATGTCGTTCGGTGAACAGCGCGGCGCCATCGGCTACCTCGTCGGCGAAGCGAACAAAGGTCTGCCGTACATGTTCGTCATGATGAATGCGGCACGCCTTGCAGTGGGTCTCGAAGGCTGGGCCATTGCCGAACGTGCGTACCAGCAGGCGCTCGAGTGGAGTCGCTCGCGCGTGCAAGGCCGACCGCCGGTGCCGAAAGGAGTGACTCCGGACAAAGCACTGCCGATCGCTTATCACGCGGATGTGAAGCGCATGCTCCTCACGATGAAGGCACATGCCGATGCAGCCCGTGCCCTGGGCTTGTATGCGGCGTTCCAGCTGGACCTCGCGAAAGCAGAAGGAGATGCGCAGCGTCGGGCTGCCGCGCAGGCTCGCGCGGACCTGCTGATTCCGGTCGTGAAAGGATGGTCGACCGAAATCGGTGTGCTGGTCGCCTCGCTCGGCATTCAAGTGCACGGCGGTATGGGCTTCATCGAGGAAACGGGTGCCGCACAGTTCCTGCGAGATGCGCGCATCACGCCCATTTATGAAGGCACGACGGGGATTCAGGCCGGTGATCTCATCGGACGCAAAATTGGCCGCGAAGGCGGTCAGACGATGGCGGCTTTCATCGAAGACATGACGGCGGAGCTAAAGGCGTTGCCGTCGCAGAATGCGGGTGTGAGGCAATCGGTGAGTGCCGCACTGGAAGGACTTCGGAGTTTGCGGGATGCGACGGCTGCATTACTCGAGTACTGGTCGAGCGACGTGGAGCGGGCGCAGGCGATCGCCGTGCCGTATCTCATGTTGAGTGGCTACGCGATGGGCGGGTGGCTGATGGCGAAGTCCCATGCCATCGCGGCGGCCAAGGCGGCGGACGATCCAGAGTTCCACGCTTCGAAGCAACAGTTGGCGCGCTTCTATGCGGAACAGCTCCTGCCGAACACTCTTGCACTGGCTCGCATCGTGGCGAACGGCACGGACAGTGTGCTGACTGCAGATCCTAGTGTGATGTAGCGGACGCGAGCTCAGCTGAGCGCGCTGACGAATTCCAAGACGCGGCGCGCGAGAGCTTCTTTATCCCCATCCGTTCTCATCAGGGTGCGGGCAACGCATACGGGCACGTCGATTTGCGGAGCCAGGTTCGAGTCCGTTTCATCGATGACGAAGCCGTCCAAGTAATCTGCATAGTGCCGCGCAACGCTCGCGGCGGAAATGTCGACACCCAACTCGCGCATGATCTTGGCAGTCGGCCCCTTCACCGCGGCCCCGGCGATGACCGGCGAGACGGCGATCACCGGCACCGCAACGCTACGGAGTGCTTCGCGCCAGGCAGGAATCGCGAGTATCGGATCGATGCTCAGGTACGGATTGGACGGACAGATCACGACGGCATCGAACTGACCGCCCGCGAGCTGCTCTGCCGCGACACTTGCGCGTGCAATGCCACCACCCTCGTATTCGAGTCGTTGGACGATGGGCGCGCATTGGCGCGCAACAAAATAGTCCTGGAACGCGAGCCGACCGACGTCGGTGTGCACGATGGTGCGAACCGGGTCATCGCTCATGGGCAGCACCGTGCATTCGATGTCGAAGCGACTGGCGAAGTCGCCCACGATGCTGCTCAACGGTTCACCGCCTGCGAGTCGATGCGTGCGCTCCACGTGTACTGCCAGATCCTTGTCGCCTAGCTTGAACCAGATTGCACCACCGAGCCGCGCAAGCTCGCTCATGAAGGTCCAGCTCTCCTGCGCGCGGCCCCATCCCGTGACGGCGTTGGCAAGCCCTGAGAGGGTGTAGAGCAGGGTGTCGACATCGGGGGAGATCGCCAGGCCGAGATGCACGAAGTCATCGCCTGTGTTGGCGACGACTGTCAGCTCTCGCGGCGGCACCACGCGTTGAAGGCCAAGCGCCAACTTGGCCCCACCGATCCCCCCCGTGAGCGCGAGGATTCGCAAACTCACTGAAAGAGGTCCTCCCGCGCAGGACGGATGAGTCGCTGTCCATTGCTCGCCGGCGCCTGCCAGCTCAAGCCTCGCGCCAGTACGGCCGGCGTGCCTTCGGCACCCTCGCCCATGACGAGGGCTGCTCCAGCGGCAATGGCATCCGCGAATGCCACTTCCGTCATTTCCAGCACGCGTCCGTAGCGATCCCCCTCGCCACGCCGGTCGATGAGTGCGGGCAATCCTGCCGCGCCGAGCGCGACGTTGATAACCCCGTTGCGCCATGGCCGACCGAAGCTGTCGCTGATGACCACGGCCAATCGGGCTCCGTAGAAGTTGCTGAGTGTCGCCCGCAACCCTTCGGCAGAGGCATCGGGATCGCGCGGCAGGAGCAGCACCCGCTCACCCTCATTGGGGTGCCCGATGTTCGAGCGATCGATGCCGGCATTCGCCATCACGTAACCCAGTCGATGCCGCACGATCAGCACGTTGGGCGCTACGCGGATGACTGCGGTCGACTCCGAGAGGACGACCTCGACGACCCGTGGATCCTTTCCGGTCTGCGCAGCAAGTTCGAGTGCTTTGGCGGAAGGAGAGACCGCATCCAAGGCGACGTAGCGGTTTTCCGCTTTGGAAACGATCTTTTGGGCGACGATCAAGACGTCGAAGTCGACGGGGCGCATCGAGTTCGCAGCCAGTGCCTCGACGAGCAGCGCCGCGACGTCCGTACCTGGCGCGACATCGGGCATGCCGGCCAGGGCGGTGAAGCTGACAGCAGTCACGGGTAAGGACTCCCGGCGCGCGGCGATTGGGAGTATGCCTTATGCCACAAGTGGGCTGCGCCTCCCCAGCGGCACGGCTGACTGATAGCTGCGCTCTTGGGGCCGGTGAGAACGAAGTGGATCAGTCTTCCGGGGCGATAGTGACTCGGATGCCATCAATCGCGTCGGTTACTGGAACCTGACACGCCAGGCGGGAGGTGGGCTTACGGTGCGATGTGCCATCCAGCAGGTCATTCTCGTCGTACGTCATCTTCGGCAGGTTAGCTTGGAAGGCCGGATCGACGTATACATGGCAGGTCGCACAGGAACAGCAGCCGCCGCACAAGGCCAGCAGCTCGTCGCTCGCATTATCACGAATGATCTCCATGAGCGTGGTGCCCGCGGCGGGCTCCAGGGTGAGCTCTTTGCCTTCTCGGGTGGTAACGAAGACTTTGGGCATGGGGCAATGTTCCTCTAGGGCGACGCGAGCCGCCCTCGGCTCGGTCGCGGGATAAGTTGAGTGACGGTGGCTTATGTACCGGCTTTCGCTGTATAGGCCCGCGGATCTCGCGCGACTGAATCCGGCCAGTGACGTGAAATTGTGGCAGCGTGGGCCAGCTTTGAAAACCACCCCGGATCACATTCGTTGCGGTGCGATCGCCCCCGGCCATCCCTTCCAGTGGGCGTGTAGGCAAGGCATCAGTGCGGCGCGCTGCTCTTCGGTCTGCGTGCTCCTAAGGGGTCGTGCGGCTACGATCGCAGCCATGAAAGCACGTAAATTGTCGGCCCGAGTTCGCACCCGGGAAGTCCTCGTCGATAGCTTTTTGAAAGTGAACAGGTACGAGTTCGACATCGACACCCATGGTGGCGGCAAACAGCGGGTCGTGCGCGATGTGATGGAGCGCGGTCACGCTGTTGGCGTGCTGGGATACGACCCGGCGTGCGACGCGGTAGTCCTGGTGAACGAGTTTCGGCCCGGCTGTTTGCTCGGTGGCGATGATCCTTACACCGACAATCTCGTAGCCGGCGGCATCGGCGAGAACGAGTCGCCGATCGATGCGGCCGTGCGAGAGTTGCGAGAAGAAGCCGCTTTGGAGCTGCGTCACCCCATCCTTGCGCACCCCGGCGCGTATGTCAGCTCGGGCGGCACGTCGGAGAAAATCGCCATCGTCGTCGGGCTGGTGGACACGACGGCCGCCGGTGGCGTTCATTGCAATGCCGACGAATCCGAAGACATCCTTACCGTGGTGCTACCAGTTCATATTTTTCTGCAGCGGGTGCGAACGGGTGCGATCACAGATTTGAAAACGCTGGTCGCAGGATATTGGTTGGCCGAGCATCACGATGAGCTGCGGCGGCTGGCGTCGAACACCGACTGACGATGCTCGACGCCAGTCTGTGGCGCGAGACCGAGTCAGTGCGAGCTCAACTTGCCGAGTCGATGTTCCAGCGCGTGTTGCAGCTTTACCATCGCGCCATCGATCGCGAGTTGCAGGTTTTCCGCCTCATGAGTGACCGCCAGCGGCTGCAGCCCATTCAACCGGGCTTCGAGCATGCAGCGTTT
>CBJNAT010000092.1:0-8087 GCA_966434585.1 uncultured Gammaproteobacteria bacterium
GGTGATCTCGACCTTGTGGTGCACTTCGTAACGCTCCTGCAAGCCGCGCAGGATCGCGATGGTGTCTTCCACCGTCGGCTCATTCACCAGTACTTTCTGGAAGCGGCGCTCGAGCGCGGCGTCCTTCTCGATGTACTTGCGGTATTCGTCGAGCGTGGTGGCGCCCACGCAGTGCAGCTCGCCGCGCGCCAGCGCGGGCTTGAGCATGTTGCCGGCGTCCATCGCGCCCTCGGCCTTGCCGGCGCCGACCATCGTGTGCAGTTCGTCGATGAACAGGATGATCTGGCCTTCCTGCTTCGCGAGATCGTTCAGCACGGCCTTCAGCCGTTCTTCGAATTCGCCGCGGTACTTTGCGCCTGCGATCAGCGCGCCCATGTCGAGGGAGAGAATGCGCTTGCTGCGCAGGCTTTCGGGGACTTCGCCGTTCACGATGCGCTGTGCCAGACCTTCGACGATGGCCGTCTTACCGACGCCCGGTTCACCAATCAGCACGGGGTTGTTCTTCGTGCGACGTTGCAGCACCTGGATCGTGCGACGAATCTCGTCGTCGCGCCCGATCACGGGGTCGAGCTTGCCCTGCTCGGCGCGCTCCGTCAGATCGACAGTGTATTTCTCGAGCGCCTGGCGGCTCTCTTCCGCATTGGGATCGTTCACCTTCTCGCCCCCGCGCATTTCCTCGACGGCCTTTTCGATCGCCCCTTTCACAGCACCCGTGTTACGCAACAGCGTACCGAGCTGGCCTTTGTCTTCCAGAGCGGCGAGCACGAACAACTCGCTCGAGATGTATTGATCGCCGCGCTTTTGCGCGAGCTTGTCCATGACGTTGAACAAGCGGCCAAGGTCGTTGGAGACGTGCACCTCGCCCGCATTGCCTTCCACTTTCGGTAACCGATCGAGCGCCTCGCCCACTTGCGAGCGGAGCAGATTGACGTTGACGCCTGCCTTATCGAGCAGGTGGCGGATCGATCCGCCTTGCTGATCGAGCAGGGCCGCCATCAGATGCAACGGCTCGATGTATTGATGATCCCGACCGACCGCGACCGACTGCGCGTCGGCGAGGGCCATCTGAAATTTGCTGGTGAGTTTGTCGGTGCGCATGGGTGGACCTGGGGCCTGGGGCGTGGGACCTGAGGGTCAGAATCGTACCTAGCGCAAATCTGGGGCGACACGCTGGCAATTCAACTAGAGCCGTGGCGGTTCTTCCGTACCCCACGCCCCACGCCCCCAGGTCCCAAGCCCCAGTCAGTGCGCCCAACGATGCGTCAGGTAGATCAGCACCGCGCCCAGAACGATCAAGGCGAACTGCTTGGCGCCGGTTCCCGGATCGACGCGGCGGTGCAGCCCGGGGATGAGGTCCGCGACCGCGATGTACAGGAAGCTGGAGGCGGCGAAAGCGATGGCGTACGGCAACGCGAACAGCACGGGTTTGATTGCGAAATAGGCGAGCACGCCGCCCATTACCGACGTGAGACTCGTCAGCAGATTCAGGATGAGCGCTCGCGTTCGCGACATACCTGAATGCAGCAGGATCGCGAGATCGCCCAGCTCTTGCGGAATCTCGTGCGCGAAGATCGCGAGCGCACTCACGATACCCAAATGCAAGTCGGTCATGACCGCGGCCGCGATCAGCACACCGTCCAGCACGTTGTGAAAGCCATCGCCGATCAGGATCAGCGAGGCCGAGGCAGAATCTCGTTGATGATCGTGCGGCACGTGCCCCTCGCAGGCGTCCTGATGGCAATGCCGCCAAAGCACCAGTTTCTCGAGCACGAAGAACACCAGGATGCCCACCAGCACAGTGAGCCCGACGACATGTGTGCCGGAAGGACCGACACCCTCAAGCGCATGCGGCAACAGCCCCAACAGTGCGGCGGCCAGCAGAGCGCCCGTGGCAAAGCTCACCATGTGCGGCAGGATTCGCGCTCGGGCCTTTTCCGACGTGAGTAAAAACGCAGACGCCGCGAGCGCGCTCAAGCCCCCGCCCGCCGCGGTCAATACGATGATCCAGAGGAATTCGGACATTCTTGTTCTGGGAAACAGGTGACAGGCTACAGGCTACAGGCTACAGGCTACGGCCAGAACGTTCGAGGCCGAACGCGTGCTGTGACCTGCAGCCCGGATCTGTTATCGCCAGATCAACGTGGCCATGCGGCCCGTCGGCGCACCCCGGCGATGCGAGAAGAATCGTTCCTGATCGGCATAGCAGCGCCAACCGCCGCCGTGAATCTCGCCCACCCCGAGCCGCCGCAGCTCGATGCGGGCGAGCTCGTACAGGTCGGCCTGGAAGCGTCCTCGAGTATTCGCGGTGAATGCCGCTGCGTTCGCTCCATCTCGGGCGAGGAACGCTTCGCCAACTTCGCCGCCGACCTCGAAAGCCTCTGGCTCGATCGCGGGACCGAGCCAGGCCAACAAGTCGGCTGACGGACCCAGCGCGCGTACCGTGTTTTCAAGCACGCCACTCACGAGCCCTCGCCAGCCCGCATGGGCCACACCGATGCGCTGTCCGTTCCGACTGCTGAACAAGACGGGTAAACAATCGGCGGTCATCACCACGCACACTCGACCGGGCCTGAAGCTCACGGCCGCATCTGCGGCAGGCGTGGGCAGATCCTCGTCAGCATTCGCGACCACAGTGCCATGCACCTGCTCGAGCCACTGCGGTTCGGACGGCAGGTGCAGCGCCTCCCGCAAACGTCGCCGATTCTCATGGACGGCTGCTGGGTCATCGCCCACGTGTAGAGCGAGATTGAAGCTATCGTATGGACCGACGCTCACCCCGCCCGCGCGCAACGTAGTTGCAGCCTTCACGTGCGCGGGCGCGGGCCACTCGGGCGTGAGCCAACCGACGCCATTCATCGAGTGGCCGCCTTGAGATCTCGCAGCAGCACTGCGAGCAGCTCGCGCATGTCGACGGGCAACGGCGCCTCGCATTCGATGGGTTTGCCGCTCACGGGATGCGCGAAGGACAAGCGCGCAGCATGCAGTGCCTGACGAGGAAAACCTCGCAGTGCGTCGATCAGCTCGGCCGTAGCGCCCTTCGGCAGCAGCAAGCGCCCGCCGTAGACCTTGTCGCCCACGATCGGGTACTTGATGTGCGCCATATGGACGCGGATCTGGTGGGTGCGACCGGTCTCCAGTTGCAGCCGCACGTGCGTATGTGCTCGGAAGCGCTGAATCACACGGTAGTGCGTCACGGCCTCGCGACCGGACTGACGCACGGCCATCCGCACCCGATCGACCGGATGTCGGTCGATGGGCGCATCCACGCTACCGCCCGCCGTCATCACACCGGTGCAGATCGCTTCGTACTCGCGCTTGATGTCGCGAGCCTCGAGCGCTTCCACGAGCGCGGAGTGAGCCTGCAGGTTCCGCGCGACGACGAGCAGTCCGCTCGTGTCCTTATCCAGGCGGTGCACGATGCCTGCGCGCGGCACTTCGTTCAGCTTGGGATCGAGGTGCAAGAGCGCGTTCTGCAGCGTGCCCGCGGGGTTCCCCGCTCCCGGATGCACGACGAGCCCGGGGGGTTTGCTGATGACGAAGACATCGCGATCCTGGTGGACGATCTCGAGCTGGATGTTTTCGGCCGCCACGCCCTCTTCAGCTTCGATGCTTGCGTCCACTTCGATGCGCTCGCTGCCGACGAGCCGATCCTTGGCGCGCAACACGGCACCGTCCACAGTCACGTTCCCGCCGTCGATCCACGTCTTGATGCGGGTGCGAGAGTATTCGCTCATGAGCTCGGCGAGCACCTGATCGAGGCGCTGTCCGCTCAGCTCGGGCGGGACGATCAGGGTTTGGCGTACAGGGGTGGACATGGGAAGCAAGCATAGCGAACTCCGCTTGTTGCCCGCCGATCTGCGCGCCCGCCCCGCTATACTCCAGCGCCTGTCTCGCCGGACTCGAACGTCATGCCCAAGCCGTATCGCTCATTGCTCTCGATCGGACTCGCCCTGCTCCTCTGCGTAGTCGCGGCCTGCAGCGGCAATCGCTCCCGCGAGCTGATGGGCAATCCGGACAAGCTGTACGAGATGGCCGATAAGGCGATGAAGAACGGCGACTTCCGGCAAGCGGTGGAAGTCCTCGAGCAGCTGGAAGCGCGGTTCCCGTTCAGCAATCCGGCGCGCCAGGGTCAGATCGACCTCATGTACGCCTACTACAAGGCCCGTCAACCCGAGTCGGCCATCGACCAGGCGGATCAGTTCATCCGCGAGAATCCAACGCATCCACGGGTCGACTACGCCCACTACATCAAGGGCCTGGTCTGGTTCGAACGCAACCGCAACTTCCTCGAACGCTGGTTCAACGCAGACCTCACGGAACGCCCCCCAATCGACGCCCGCAAGTCGTTCCAATCCTTCCAGACCCTCGTGCAACGTTTTCCGAACAGCGAATACGCCCCCGATGCGCGGCAACGCATGATCTTCCTGCGCAATCGTCTGGCGGAATACGAGGTGCACGTCGCGCGCTACTACCTCAAGCGCGGCGCGTACGTCGGGGCGATCAATCGAGCGAAATATGCTCTCGAGAACTACGACGGCTCACCAGCCGTCCGCGACGCGTTGCAGATCATGGTGGTGTCTTACGAGCGGCTGAATCTGAAAGAGCTCGCGGCGAGCACGCAGCAGATACTGGCCGAGAACTACGGCGACATGGCCAGTGCTGTTGATCAGAAGGAGAAGAGTTGGTGGGAGTTCTGGTGAAGCTGCTAGTCGGCTAGTCTGCTAGTCGGCTAGCCAGAGTTGGAGCGCAGCTCAAGGAGGAGCTCAGTGAGGGACCATCGGAAGATGCAAGTATTCGCTCTGGCGGATCAACTAGCTGTCGAAATCTATGCAGTGACTCGTCAGTTGCCGCCCGAAGAGCGCTTCGGGTTGGTTAGCCAGTTGCGTAGAGCGGCCGTATCGGTGGCTGCGAACATAGTCGAAGGTGCGGCACACGAATCGGATCGCGAATTCATCCGCTTCCTGCGCATTGCCTATGCGTCCGCGTGCGAGCTCGAATACGAGCTCTCATTGGCCGTGCGGCTCAATCTGATCAACGGGGTACGCACGGGCGTCACATGCGATCTGGCGTCACAAACGTGCCGGGCGCTCCGCTCGATGATCCTTAAACTTCGTCGATAACCTAAGCGTCTTCTCTGGCTAGCCGACTAGCAGACTAGCTGACTGGTATCGCACGCTAGCGCGTGCGATATCCCGACGTAATCGGATACCTCCAATCCCTCCCAAATGCCCTGCTGCTAATCCTCACCCCCGGCGGCGCCTGTCGTCGCTTGTACTCGTTGCGCTTCACCATCTCCAGCACACGACCGACGGTGGCTCGGTCGAAGCCGCGGGCGGAGATCTCGTCGACTGACAGATCGTCTTCGATGAACAGTTCGAGGATGGCATCGAGGATTTCGTACGGCGGCAAAGAGTCCGTGTCTTTTTGGTCGGGCCGCAACTCTGCGGACGGCGGGCGATCGATGACCTTTTGCGGGATCGCCGGCGACAACGAGTTGCGGTAGTTCGCCAGCCGGTACACGAGCATCTTGCTGCAGTCTTTGATTGGCGCAAAACCGCCCGCCATGTCGCCGTAAAGCGTGGCGTAACCGACGGCCATCTCGCTCTTGTTGCCTGTGGTCAGCACCATGCGCCCGGTCTTGTTCGAGATCGCCATCAAGAGCAAGCCGCGGCAACGGGCCTGAATGTTCTCCTCGGTGGCATCGGGCTCGCGACCGGCGAACGCATCTTTCAATGCGTCGAGCGCTGCGCTGAAGAGCCCTTCGATGGGAATCACGTCATAGCGGACGTTGAGATCGCGCGCCTGCTGTGCCGCTTCGTCGAGGCTCAACTGCGATGTGTATCGCGACGGCATCATCACGGCGTGCACCCGATCGGCCCCCAACGCGTCGACCGCAATGGCGAGCGTCAGTGCGGAATCGATACCGCCCGATAGACCGAGCACGACGCCTGGGAAGCGGTGCTTGCCGACGTAGTCGCGCACCCCGAGGACCAACGCGCCATAGACGCTCGCCTCGTCGCTGAGCACAGGCTCCACGTACGCACGCAGAGGCTCCACGTCGCCGTCGATCGAGTCGATCTCGCACGCGATCACGGCTTCTTCGAAGGGGGGCAAGCGCTGTACGACCTCGCCATTCGCATCCATCGCGAACGAGCCGCCGTCGAAGACGAGCTCATCCTGACCGCCGATCATGTTCACGTAGACGGCCGGTAACCCCGTGTCACGGACGCGCTCGCGCACGATGGCCTCGCGACGGTCCTGCGAATGCCGCGAATAGGGCGAACCGTTGATGACCATGAGCAACTGCGCGCCCGCATCCCGAGCCGCGACGGCAGGCCCGGGTTCCCAGACATCCTCGCAAATGAGCATCGCGACGCGGATGCCTTTGATCTCTAAGACGGTGCTGCTGCTGCCCGGCTTGAAGTAGCGCTTCTCGTCGAAGACGCGATAGTTCGGTAGCTCCTGCTTGCGATACGTGCCGAGCACTTGGCCATCGCGCACGAGCACGGCCGCGTTGTAGATGTCTTCGGGGGTGTACTCGGGATAGCCGATCATCGCGGCGATGCCCTTGATCTCCTGCCGCACGCGCTCGAGGCCCGTCGCGACCTGTCGTCGTAACCCCTTATGGAACAGCAGGTCCTCAGGCGGATAACCCGTGAGCGTCAGCTCCGGGAACAGGACGAGATCCGCATGCAGTCGATCGCGCGCGCCCTCCGCCACCTCGATGACGCGCTGCGTGTTGCCCGCGACATCGCCGACGAAGAGATCGAGCTGAGCGAGGGCGATGCGGAGGGCCATAAGGTTCAGTCAGTGCGCGCAGCCGCCGGGTTTTCGTCGTTCCCGCCGAGACGGGAGCCCAGGATATCCCTAGGGAGCACTCCGTTCATCCTGAGCTTGTCGAAGGATTCTTCAACTAACGGCGGCGACCCTTCTTCGCCTTCTTGACAGGACGCTTGGCCTTGGCTGTCTTCTTGGCGCCTGACTTCTTGGCCGGCACCTTCTTCGCCTTCGCCTTTACCTTCGTCTTCGGCAGCGGTTTTTTTACAGCACGCTTCTTGGCTGCAGTTTTCTTCGCGCCAGCTTTCTTGACCGGCAGAGCAGCGGTCTTGCCGGCGGGCTTAGCCGCAGCGGCTGCGGTCTTGCGGGTGGGCCGCTTCTTCATCTGCTCGGCCAGGGCAGACCCCAGGTCCGCGGGAGAACGGACAGTGCGAACACCAGCGGCTTCCAGCGCTGCGAACTTGTCGGCAGCAGTGCCTTTGCCGCCCGCGACGATCGCGCCGGCGTGGCCCATGCGCTTGCCCGCGGGCGCCGTCACGCCAGCGATGTACGACACGACTGGCTTGGTGACGTTCTCTTGGATGAACGCTGCGGCGGCTTCTTCGTCGCTACCACCGATCTCGCCGACCATGATGATGCCTTCGGTCTTCGGATCTTCTTGGAGACGCGCGAGCACGTCGATGAAGTTCATGCCGCGCACCGGATCGCCACCGATACCCACGCATGTGCTCTGGCCGAGGCCGATGTTGGTGGTCTGGTACACGGCTTCGTACGTCAGCGTGCCCGAGCGCGAGACGATGCCGATGCGGCCTGGCTTGTGAATGAACCCCGGCATGATGCCGATCTTGCACTCGCCTGGCGTGATGATGCCGGGGCAGTTCGGGCCGATCAGGAGGCTGCCGTAGCTCGCGAGAGCCGACTTCACCTTCACCATATCGTTCACCGGAATGCCTTCGGTGATGCACACGATAAGCTCGATGCCGGCATCGGCCGCTTCGAGGATGGCATCCGCTGCATACGGCGCGGGCACATAGATCATGCTCACGGTCGCGCCGGTGGCCTGCACCGCCTCACGGGCGGTGTCGAACACGGGCAAGCCGAGATGCTTATCGCCTCCCCGGCCGGGCGTCACCCCGCCGACGAGCTTGGTGCCGTAGGCGAGGCACTGTTCGGAGTGGAAGGTGCCTTGCTTACCCGTGAAGCCTTGGCAGATGACGCGCGTGTTCTTGTTGACGAGGATGGACATGGGAATTGCGGATGGCGGTTAGCGAATGGTGTCTTCTGCTCCCTCTCCCGGTTGCGGGAGAGGG
>CBJNAT010000093.1:0-8019 GCA_966434585.1 uncultured Gammaproteobacteria bacterium
AGACCGAGAGCATGGCGCACTGGTCGTTCCGTACTGCCGTCGAACGCGGCTGGTTACCGCAGTCGTTCAGTTGACTCGCGTGGGGCCGGTGCCCGTGGCGCGCGATTGTTCTTCGTCTGTCTGATCGATCCGCACGGCGCGGCTGTGGTACCGCGCCAACTGCGGGTGCGTGCTGATGGTGACCACGGTGGCCTGCGGCAGCTCGCGGTGAATGACTTCGAGCAACACACTCACGCCCTGCGGATCGAGCGTGTCCGCCGTCTCTTCGATCAGAATCCACGCTGGGCTGTGCAGGAACACGCGTGCGCACATGAGACGCTGCTGAGCACGCAGCGGCAATACGCGGTCCCATGACTCGGCATCGTCGAGCCGCTCGGCGAGGTTGGACATGTCCGCTCGTTCCAGCGCATCCCTACACGCCTGCGCACTGAAGCTTTCTGGCGGGCGGGGATAGCTCAAGGCGTCGCGCAGCGTGCCTGAGGGCAGGTACGGGCGCTGCGGCAGGAACTCGATGTGCTCGTTGAGCGGCAGTTCCACCGTGCCACGGCCCCAGGGCCACACACCCGCGAGCACCTTGAACAGGGCGGCCATGGCTCTGGATTCCCCGACCAGCAGCACACGCTCGCCCCGCTTGATCTCGGTATCGCGCACCACGATCAGTCGCTCGCCTTCGGCGCTATCGATCACCAGATCGCGCATCGCGATGGTGTGTGCGTCCGTCCGCCGCAAGTGAATGCGTTCGCCTGTATCGCTCGCGCCCGCGCCTTCAAGGCGCTGCAGATCGCGATACAACGAGAGCACGCGGTCCGCGGAGGCGCGGCACTTCGCAATGTCACCCAGGCTGTCGATCGGCCAGGACAGCGCCGAGGTGAGGCGCTGAAAGGCCTGCGCTGCCTGCATCAGCACGCCGAGGGTCATCGCGCCTGCGATGTACTGCGGTGCTGCAATCAGGATCGGAAAGACGGGCAGCAACGTGCCGTACCCGGTCGAGAACGACACGATCCAGAGATACGCCAGCGATTGCCGGTTCCAGCGCGTGCCCACGGCGGAGAAGAGGCGACGCGACTTCCGCCGCTCGATGGCTTCGCCGTGCAACAGCGCGATGGCCTCGGAGTTCTCGCGCGCGTGAGCCAGCTCGAATCTTAAGTTTGCCTCGGCTGTCTGCAGGCGGTTGGTCGTGCCGATGAGCGGCCTGCCGAGCGCAAAGCTCAACGCGGTGCCCGCCCCGGCATAGAGGAACGCGAGCAGGACCATGTAGCCCGGCACCGTGGCCGACGTTCCCGGTACGTCCGCAGAGCCGGAGACCGACCAGAGAATGTCGACGAAGCTGTAGAGGATCAGGATTGCAAACAGCAGCGTGTGGCCCAACGAGACGGCCGTTTCGGTGGCGATGCGGATGTCCTCGGCGATGCGTCCGTCTGGGTTGTCATGGTCGCCGGGAGTATTCGCGAGCCGGTAGTGGTGGCCCTTGGTCATCCAGTTCCCCACTAGACGTTCCGTGAGCCACTGCCGCCAAGCGAGTTGCAACCGCCGCTTGACCAGAAGGTGCACACCGGTCACGGCCATCGTGAGCACGAAGATGGCGATGAAGATGAAGCCCTGCTGCATCAGGCCGGCGAGCGAGCGTTGATCGAGCGCATCGAATAGCGCCCGATTCCAGTAGTTGGTCCAGATGGCAAGCGCCACCTGCGCCATCGTGAGCAACACGAGCCCAAGGGTCAGCGTCCGCGCCCGGCGCTTGTCGCGCGAAAACCAGTAGGCGGCGCCAAGCCGCGCCAGCAGTCGCAGAGTGAAGTGGGGTCCGGAGCGTGCGCGTCGAGCGCCGTTGACGGCAGTCTGGCTCATGTCACGTCGGCGTCCATTGGTGGGCCCTGCAGGGCGATTCACGCGCTCCAACCCTGTATGACTCCTTATCGGCCCAACTGCCGCACTTCTTGATCAGGTGCCACTTTCGCGGGCGCTCACACGCTCGTGTCGCGGCGGCTCGGCGTCCGCGAGCGTCGCGTCATGGCCGGTGTATTCGTAGTGCCACGGCTCATACGGCGCCGCGAGCGGACCGACGAACCGATCGCTCGCGGTCTGGACAGCTTCTTTGAGCCGTGTGGCACAACCCTGGCGATCCCAAACGGCCTTCACGCGGTCGATGTTCGTGCTGGCGATGACTCGGTCGCCATAGACAACGTGGAAGTCGAAGGCTCGCGCCTGACCGTGGCGCGAGAGGCCGGGCACCGCAAGCGGCGCGGGCACGTTCGGTACCCACGCGCTCAGGAACGCGGCGAACCGCGCCGTGCTACCGAGAGTGGGCGCGGATGGATAGCCCTTCTTCAGCTCTTTCTTGACGGCGGCTTGCAGTTGTACGGCCGTTTTCGCCACGCTCGGGTTCGAATTCCAGCGCGCAATCTGCACATCCAAGCTGCGGACGGCCGTGTTCACCTGCAGCGTGTACCCGGGATTCATCTCGGCGAATTTGGTCTTGATCCGCTCGAGCTCGCTCGCCGCTGCGACCTTCTCTCGCGAGCGGTTGTACCGATCGATCTCTTCCTGCGTCCAGCTCCAACGATCCCCAAACTGGTTGCCGCTGCGCAGATAACCGCGCATCGCCAGCAGCTGGCGATCCGTGTCCGTGATCTGCCCGAGCGCAGCCTGAGCTCGTACGTCGAGCAGCTTGGCTGCAGCCTGCACATGTGCGTCGAGGGCGTCCTGCGCCTGGACGCTGCCGATGGTAGAGAGTGCGATCCCGAACCCCGCGAAACACAGCCAATGCGCGCGCAGCTTCCGCATGCTCTAGAAGCTCCTGCCGTCGACGTGTTTGATCGTGAGGCTCGAGCGGTCGAGCTCGGGCAGGCAGCGCACATTCACTGCGGCGGTGGCGGTGCCTTTGAGGTCGGTGCCGAAGCCGAAGGGTGCACACCCGCAGACAGGGCAGAAGTGGTGCTGAATGACGTGCCGATTGAAGGTGTAGGTCGCCATGGCCTCGGCGGGTGTCTGGAGCTGCAAGTTGTCCCGCGCCGTGAACCATAGCAGGTAGCCCTTGCGGCTGCAGTGACTGCAGTTGCATTCGACGACTTCGCGAATGTCGCCCTCCACCTCGAAGGAGATGCGGCCGCAGTGGCAACTGCCTCGATGTTTCATGCGAAAGAATCCTTTGTACGTGGTCTGCCGACGGATGCCTGCGGGGCCCGCTGAACCGGAACGACGCTCGACAGGCGGACGTTCCAGGTACCTCGACGCACAGCAGCACGACGATCGTTTAGCCAATGGCGGCCAACAAGCTCTCTGTCTACCGCGCCAAGCGCGACTTCAGCAAGACCGCCGAGCCCAGCGGCAAGTTGCCCGTTCGGCCCGCCTCGGGGCTGCGCTTCATCATTCAGAAGCACGCAGCCCGCCGACTGCACTTCGACCTGCGACTCGAGCTCGATGGCGTCTTCAAGTCCTGGGCGGTGACCCGCGGCCCTTCGCTCAGCACCAAAGACAAGCGGCTTGCAGTCGAGGTCGAGGATCATCCGCTCGATTACGGCGACTTCGAAGGCACCATTCCAAAAGGCCAATACGGTGGCGGCACGGTGCAGCTGTGGGATCGCGGTTACTGGGAGCCGGAAGGGCCGCGTTCGGCCGCGGAGCAACTCGCGAAGGGCGAGCTCAAGTTCAGGCTGAAAGGCGAGCGTCTGCAGGGCGGCTGGGTGCTGGTGCGCTTGAAGCGTCGCGAGGGCGAGAAGCGCAACAACTGGCTGCTCATCAAGCATCGCGACGAGTATGCGAGCGATACCGCCACGGACGAGATGCTGGCGGAGGATCGGTCCGTGGCCTCAGGCCGCTCCATGCAGCAGATCGCAAGTGGTAAGGGCAAGGGGCCGAGGCCCTTCATGCTCGATACTAAGCGCATCGCCAAGCCAGATGCCGTGTGGCAGTCGAACCGCGCCGAGGCGAAACTGACGCCGATCACGGCGACACCGCGGGTGAAGCCCACATCGCGCTCCAAGTCAGCGAAGCCGCCGCCCGAGTTCGTAGAGCCCGAGTTGTGCAAACCCGTGGAGCGCCCGCCCGCAGGCGAGGGCTGGGTTCACGAAGTGAAGTTCGACGGGTATCGCTTGCAACTGCGCGTCGCGAACGGCGAGGTGACACTGAAGACTCGCAAGGGCCTCGATTGGACGCAGAAGTTTCCGGAGATCGCAGCTTCAGCCGCCGATCTGCCGGATTGCATCATCGATGGCGAAGCGGTGGCGTTGGATCGAAACGGCGCACCCGATTTTGCCGCTCTTCAAGCAGCGCTATCGGAGGGCGCCACGGAGAATCTCATCTTCTTCGCCTTCGACTGCCTGTTTCTCGAGGGTGAGGACTTGCGCCGCCACTCGCTCGTCGATCGCAAACGTGCGCTGGAGCAAACGTTGGCAGGGTGGCGCGACCAGCACATTCGCTACGTCGAACACTTCACGAGTGCCGGCGAGGCAGTGCTCGAATCGGCGTGCCGCATGTCGCTCGAGGGAATTATTTCGAAGAAGCTCGACTCTTCGTATCGATCCGGACGCACCGGCGACTGGACCAAGGCGAAGTGCCGCGCCGGTCATGAAGTGGTCGTTGGCGGTTACACGCACGAGAACGGCCGGCCACGCTCGCTCCTGGCCGGTGTGTATCGCGGCAAGCACCTCGTCTACGTCGGTCGCATCGGCACGGGTTTCGGCCAGAACGTCATGCAGAAGCTCGCGCCGCGATTGCAGGCATTGACGAGCAACGAGAGTCCCTTCGCCGGCGAGAACGCCCCGAGAGGCGGCAAGGACGTGCGCTGGCTCAAACCCGAGCTCGTCGTAGAAATCGAGTTCGCCGGCTGGACGGGTGCCGGAAACATTCGGCAGGCCGCGTTCAAAGGGCTGCGCGAGGACAAACCAGCACGTGAGGTCGCTGCGGACGAGCCGGCTCCGGCAGAGGAGGTCGAAGTGAAACAGCCGCAGTCCGCGAAGCGCGCGGCCAAACGCCGCTCATCGCCCTCGACGGGCAACGTCGTGATGGGCGTCACGCTCTCGAATCCGGACAAGCCGCTCTGGCCCAAGGCACACGGCGACCACCAACCGATTACCAAGTTGGATCTAGCGCACTACTACGAAGCGGTCGGTGAGCGGTTGCTGGAGCACATCAAAGGCCGGCCCTGTTCCGTCATTCGTGCACCTGACGGTATCCATGGCGAGCGCTTCTTCCAACGGCATGCCATGCCCGGTACCTCGAGTCTCATCACGCTCACGCACTTCGAAGGCGATCGCAAACCGTACATTCAGCTCGATCGTGTCGAGGCAATCATCGCGGTCGCACAGACGGGCGGCGTCGAACTTCATCCCTGGAACAACGAACCCGGTCGCCCGCATGTGCCGGGGCGGCTCGTATTCGATCTCGATCCAGCGCCCGACGTGTCGTTCGATGTCGTGGTCGAAGCCGCCAAGGAGCTGCGTGAGCGGCTGGAAGCGCTCGGACTCGTGACCTTCTGCAAGACGACCGGGGGCAAAGGGCTTCACGTGGTCACGCCCCTGCAGCAGGCCAAGGACAAGATCGATTGGCCCATCGCCAAGGCATTCGCTCAAGCCGTGTGCGTGCGCATGGCCGAGGACAGCCCGACGAAGTACCTCGTGAACATGTCCAAGAAGCAGCGCACGGGCAAGATCTTTCTCGATTACTTGCGCAACGATCGCATGTCGACGGCCGTCGCACCGCTGTCGCCGCGTGCTCGGGATGGCGCGCCCGTGTCGATGCCGGTCCAATGGTCGCAGGTACGCGCGGGTCTCGACCCGATGCGCTTTCATCTGCGCAGTGTGCCCGCGTTGCTCGCCAAGAGCTCGGCATGGGAGGAGTACTGCGACTCGCTGCGCCCGCTCGCACCGGCTATCAAGCAACTGACCGGCACGACGACCGTGCTGCCTACGTCGCGCCGATCGCGCGCTAACACAAAAGGCACGGTGCAGCATGCGCGCCCATGAATCCCTGGCGATGCCGCCGCGTCGCAAACAGGCACGCGATGCCTTCGACGCACTGCCGGTGCCGCTCGACTTCACGCCGATGGAGGCGAAGCTCGTCGACTCACTGCCGCTCGGCACGGGTTGGCAGTTCGAACCCAAGTGGGATGGTTTTCGCTGTCTCGCCTTCCGTGCCGGGAGTGAAGTGGAACTGCGCGCGAAGTCGGGCAAGTCGCTGACGCGCTACTTCCCCGAAGTCATCGAGTTCTTGCGTGCGTTGCCGGTCGATCGTTTCGTCGTCGACGGCGAGATCGCGATTCCGCAAGGTGCAGTGCTGTCGTTCGATGCTTTGCAAATGCGACTGCATCCGGCGGAGAGCCGCATCGCCAAGCTGTCGCGGGAGACGCCGGCGATCCTCATCCTCTTCGATTGTCTGTCGACCGATGACGAGACGAGTCTCATGGCTGCGCCGCTCGAGGAGCGTCGCGCCGCGCTGGAGTCGTGGTTCGCTCGTTTCGGCGGCGCCGAATCGCTGCGTCTAAGCCCGTACACGCGCAAGCGCGCGCAAGCACAGCAGTGGCTCGATCGCGCGGGCGGTTCGGTCGACGGTGTGATTGCCAAGCGCGCTGACGGCCCGTATGTCTCCGGCCAACGCGCGATGCTCAAGGTCAAGCGCATGCGCACGGCGGATTGCGTCGTGGGCGGTTTTCGCTATGGCACCGGCGGTCGCCAAGTCGGCTCGTTGCTGCTCGGCTTGTACAACGACGCGGGTCGACTCGATCACGTCGGGTTCACCGCATCGATGCCGCAGGCCGAGCGTGCCGCGCTGACGAAGAGGCTCGAAGCCTTGATCGAGCCGCCAGGCTTCACCGGCAATGCACCGGGCGGCCCGAGCCGGTGGTCCACGGAACGTTCGACGGAGTGGGAGCCGCTGCGACCCGAACTGGTGGTCGAGGTGTGCTACGACCACGTGAGCGGCGGGCGTTTCCGCCACGGCACACGCTTGCTGCGCTGGCGCCCTGATAAAGCCCCGCAGCAATGCACCTACGAACAGCTGCAGCTCGAAGCGCGACCTGCGAAGCTCGTGAAAGAGCTGATGCGTGCCGCGCATCGAGCGCCCAAGCGTGCACCTGCTATGCAGGTCAAAGGCAAGCGTTTGAGCGATCCCGATCGCTCGAGGGAGCGTAGGAACTCGCTGGTCAGCGTCCGCATTCCACCACGTGAGACTTGCGTCTGCCATCGACACGAGAGACGCCAATCGGCAGTTCGCCGTAGGCTTGGCGCGCGCGTTTGCGGGCGCATTGCTCTTTTCACTCCCCATTCTCATGACCATGGAAACCTGGTCGCTCGGCTTCGCCATCGGGCGCTGGCGTCTCGTGCTGTTGCTCATCGTCATGCTGCCGATCTTGCTTGGCCTCTCGTATTTCTCGGGCTTCGAGGAAACCACCCGGGTTCTGGACGCAGCCATCGACGCCTTCGTCGCGATTGCCGTCGCCGCGCTCATGGCAACCGCGATTCTGTTGCTCTTCGGTGTGCTGACTCGCGAGATGAGCGTCGATGAATGGATCGGCAAGATTGCCTTGCAGACGGTCCCCGGGAGCATGGGCGCGCTGCTCGCGCAAAGTCAGTTCGGGCAAAGGCGCGACACCGATCGCCAACGCCGCGATGGCGGGGATCTCGCCGAATATTTCTTCATGTGCGCGGGAGCGCTGTTCTTAGCAGCGAACATCGCGCCGACCGAAGAGGTGGTGCTCATCGCTCATTTGATGTCGCCGTGGGCGAGCATCGGACTGCTGGCGCTCTCGCTCGTGCTCATGCACGCGTTCGTCTACGCGGTGGATTTCCGCGGTCAGCATCAACGTCCGGAACATGCAACCCTGTGGAGCATATTCGTGCGCTTCACGGTCGTGGGTTACGTGCTGGCACTGCTGATCAGCGCTTACATTTGCTGGACCTTCGGTCGATTCGATGGCTTGCAGCCCACTGAGATGCTGGGCATCGCGATCGTGCTGGGATTCCCCGCCGCCGTCGGTGCGGCGGCCGGGTCGGTTTCGGTCGGCTGCGCCATGATGCGGTCGTGGAT
>CBJNAT010000094.1:0-8010 GCA_966434585.1 uncultured Gammaproteobacteria bacterium
CTCGATGATGGCAGGCCGGCCGACGAGCACGGGAGTCGCAATGCGCTCATCGACCAGCACTTGAGCGGCGCGCAGCACGCGCTCCTCCTCGCCTTCCGAAAATATGATGCGCGACTGGGCAGCGGGCACTTTGCGAGCGGCATCGAACACCGGCTTCATGAACGTGCCGCTCTCGTACACGAACTGCTGCAAGCGCTGGCGGTACGCTTCGAAGTCGGTCATGGGCCGCATGGCCACGCCGCTTTCGATCGCCGCGCGCGCGACAGCCGGTGCAATCTTCACGATGAGCCGCGGATCGAAGGGCTTCGGGATCAGATACTCTGGACCGAAGCTCAGGTTGTCGGCGCCGTATGCGCTCACGACCACGTCGCTCTGTTCCTGCCGCGCGAGCTCCGCAATGGCATGTACGGCGGCGATCTCCATCGTGCGGGTGATGGTCTTCGCCCCGACGTCGAGCGCGCCGCGGAAGATGTACGGAAAGCAGAGCACGTTGTTGACTTGATTCGGATAGTCGCTGCGGCCGGTCGCAATGATCGCGTCAGGACGAGCGGCTTTCGCCTCCTCCGGAAGGATCTCGGGCGTCGGATTGGCCAGTGCGAAGATCAATGGCTGCTTGTTCATGCGTGCGAGCATCGGCGCCTTCAGCACACCGCCGGCCGACAAGCCGAGAAAGATGTCCGCACCCTCGATCACGTCCAGCAATGTGCGCGCACTCGTGCGCTGCGCGAAGCGCGCCTTATCGGGGTCCATCAGTTCGACGCGGCCTTCATAGACGACACCAGCCAGGTCCGTGAGCCAGATGTGCTCGCTCGGCAGACCGAGATCGACGAGCAGATCGACGCAGGCAAGCGCCGCGGCACCGGCGCCGCTCACGACGAGCTTCACCTGGTCGATCTTCTTGCCGACGACGTGCAGACCGTTGAGCACGGCCGCGCCCACGATGATGGCGGTGCCATGCTGGTCGTCGTGAAACACTGGGATCTGCAGGCGCGCGCGCAGCTTGCGCTCGACCTCGAAGCACTCGGGCGCTTTGATGTCCTCCAGATTGATGCCGCCGAATGTGGGCTCGAGCGCCGCGATGATGTCGACCAGCCGATCGGGGTCGCGTTCGTTGATCTCGATGTCGAATACGTCGATACCGGCGAACTTCTTGAACAGGACGGCCTTGCCTTCCATGACGGGTTTCGCAGCCAGTGGACCGATCGCACCCAGGCCCAAGACGGCAGTGCCGTTCGTGATCACCGCGACCAGATTGCCCCGCGCAGTGAATCGCGAGGCGCTCACAGGATCCTTGACGATCTCCTCGCAGGCAGCGGCAACACCGGGCGAGTACGCGAGGGCCAGATCGCGCTGGTTGGTGATCTGCTTGGTGGCCGTAACGGAGAGTTTTCCGGGTGTCGGCTTCTCGTGATAGGCAAGGGCCGCCTCGCGCAGCGTTTCGCGGGCACTATTCGAAGTCGAGCTGTCCTGACTCATGGAGATGGAGCCTGCACCAATTTGGGCCGGCAAGTGTAAGGGAACGCGGCTCGAACCGGTGCCCACCGGAAGCCACACCCAGCGTCGGCTAAAGCACCGCCTCCGCGCCAATCCAGATGCGGTTGCGTCGGTAGTCGAATTCGCCGAGCTGTGCGGCGTTATTGGCGTAGTCGTAGCGCGCGCCGATGCGCCAGGTTGCCGTCAGCTGCTTCTTGAGCGAAGCGCCCAACTCGATCCGATCTTCGTTGCCGTGCGATCCGAGCTCGTAGTTGCTGAATCGCACGGCCGCGTCCAGACCCGCACGCCAATCACGTAGGAACACTCGCTCGTACGCGGCGGTGAGCTTGTGCTGATTCGCGGACAGCGCGTCATCGCGATAGTCACTCGTCTCGTAGCCGTATTCGAAGCTCAGGTCCGACGCCTCGGTGCTCGTGCGCACGCGGGCACGTAGTTCGTGTCGCGTGCCGTCGATGCCATCGAACCCATCGAGCCCGTCGAGATCGCTGAATCGATAACGCAGACGCGCCGACCACTCGTGCGGTAACGAAATCGACGTCTGCAGCCCCAGTGACAACCGGTTCTCGAAAGGTTCATCGCCCAATTGGGTGTGAGCGACTTCAGCGCTGATGGCATGCGTCCATGGACCTCGCCCAAAGGTGTAGCGCGAGCCGCCCTGCGCGATTAGCTGGTTGAAGTCGTCGAGCGCCTGATACCTCGTCGCCACGACAGCGGCATCGAAGTTCCACGCACCAGCGAGAGGCCCGGTGATGGCGGCCGTGATCTCGGCGAATTCATCGGCCTCGTCGGCAACGCCCAGCACCTCGCTGTTGGATATGAGGGCCACGTTGTCGTCATAGCCAAAACCAAGGCCCGTATAGGCGACCCAATGACGCTCCGGGGCAGCGGGCGTTACCTCGAGCTGCGCATCGACCAGTGCCCGCAAGCGCTCGTCCTGCGCTTCGCCCCGAGCTTGTTCGAACCACGCACGTGCCGCGGCCTGATTACGCCGCTTCAGCTCGACCAGACCCAGGTTGTAATGCGCGAGCGCAGCCATTTGCGGCGTGCGCGCGACTTCGCGAAACTCGGCGACCGCGCGCTCGTACTCACCGAGCCGATACGCAACGACGCCGATGTTGAAGTGAATGGCTGGGCCAGTTTGGCCTGCGGCGAGCGCCGCGTCATATGCGGTCAGTGCGGCGCGAAAATCTTGCGCTTGATAGGCGCGATGGCCGGCTGTGAAGTGTTGCTGGGCGAGCGTCGCGGCGAGAGTTGGGCCGCTGATCAGAAACGCTGCTAGGAAAAGAATCTCAAGGGCGACCGGGCGGGGTTTCGGGGCGTCCTGGCGAGTCGGCTGGTCCGGGCGTGTCTGGCCGCGAAGGTGGATCGGCGCGAGGCGGGTTTTGGCGATGCTCTTCTGCAATCGTGCGGCCAGCCTGCTCGCGTTGTTGTGCCGCGTCCTGGGCACGTTCTTTGGCGCGCTCGGACACGCCGCGCTCCAAGTCGCGAGCGGCTTCGGTGCGAGTCTGATCCTTGCCAGCGGTATCGCCTGACTTGGCTGTGCCTTGCGCCGCTGAGCGGGCACTCGAGCGAACAGGCAGTGGAATCTTGCGAACGACGTCGTCGGGCAGCTTGGCATCCGGGTCCACGATGATCTGCATGGTCACATCGAGATCGTCGCGCGTGGGTGCAGCCTGCTCCTGCGCAGCAACGCTCCCGTTCGCGCAACACAGTGCCGCGAACAGCACGGCACCCCTGCGGGCGCCCATGATCGTGGGCTGATCGCCGACTGGCAAGCGGTTGGAATGCGCGAGTCTCATGAGCGCTTCACGTCGGCTTGAACGTTGATGTCAATGGCGACACGGCGCGTGCGCCCCTCATGTTCGATCACTGCGACCAGTTTACCCGCACCCGCGGAGCGCGCGGCGACCGGCAGCGTGAGCAGATTGCTACCGCGGTCGAGATGAGCCTGCCAGCCGATCTCGCGCTCATCCTCGAGCCCGGCGAGCACCACGCTACCCGTGGCGATGATGCGAATGGTGGCGCCCTCCAAAGCACGCTCGGAGTCGATGAGCACATCGATATCGCGAGTTTCGTTCACCGCGAGCGACAGCACCGGCGTCGCCGACGGTGGTTCAACGGTCGGCCGTAACAGCATGAACATCACGACCGCCGCGAAGACTCCACCCAACGCGGCACCGGCCCAGGTCTCCCATCGGGTCAGAAACCAAGATCGCCGCTCGGGCTGAGCAACTGCCGCTCTGAGCGCGCGATCGACGAAGCCCGGCCTAGGCTCGGGCTGCGGCAAGCGCTTCAACGCAGCGGTCAGTTTGTCGGTGGATTCAGCCATTCGCTTCTCGCTCTTGCTGCTGTACACGAAGGACGTCATCGGAACGTTCCAGAAGCAGCTCTCGCAGCCGAGCGCGGGCGCGATGCAGGCGCGATTTCAGCGTACCGATCGGCACATCGAGCATCTGCGCCAGCTCCGGGAGGCTGTAGTCCTCGATGTCGTGCATCGCCAACACCACGCGATGGTCCTCGCCGAGCAATGGCCACACCGCGAGGATGCGCTCTTGGGTGAGTTGCTGGTCCGTAAGCTCGTGCGGACCGGCACCCGGATCGATGTAGCTGTCGTCTTCAACGCCGTCTTCATTGGTCGTCTCGAACCCGAACTGCACAGGCGAGTGGCGCTCGCGCCGCAGCTGGTCGATGAACAGCCGGTACATCACGCGCAAGGCCCAGGGCCGCACCTGATCGAGCGTGCGCAGCTCATCCAGCTTGGGATAGAGCCGTAACAGCAGCTCCTGCACCAGGTCCTCGGCGCGCTCGATGCTGCCGACCCAACGATACGCAGCCCGGTAGAGCGCCGGTACGTGCGGTCGCAACAGCCGGTCGAACTCGGCCGCCGCCGTGTCGGTGGGTGTGCGGATGAACGGCAGGGACCACTTCATGCGAGGCATTACAGCTCACACGAGAGGTCCGCGAAAAGGGTTCCGTGCGCGCCGCCAAGGAACCCTTTTGCAGCAGCCCTCGTGTCAGGTGACGAAGCGAGGCGAAGGCTTACGTCCGGGACTGGCCAGCCTCGCGCCAACAGGAGATTCATTCATGCGACTACGACGAACGCTGGAAACGATGCTATGTGGACTGACAGTGGCGGGGCTGACCGCCTGCGGGGGAGGCGGGGACGGCGGCGGCACCGGCACGATGAGCCTGTCGATCACCGATGCACCGGTGGATGACGTCAACAGCGTGGTGGTGCAGTTCAGCGGCGTCGCATTCAAGCGTGCCGGAGCGGCTTCCGAAACCGTGCAAAACCTCACGCCCTCGCCGCGACAGCTCGATCTCCTGGAGTACCAGGAAGGTCGTGCTGCCTTGCTGCTGGACAACGTCGTTTTGCCCGCTGGCGATTACGAATGGATTCGTCTGATCGTCGACAACCAGTCTGGTGTGCGCGACTCGTACGTGATGCTGGAGACAGGCGAAGAATGCGAGCTGCGGGTACCGAGCGGCGCCGAGTCTGGCTTGAAGCTCAACCGCGGTTTCACACTGCCGGCCGATGGCAGCGCCGCGCTCACCATCGATTTCGATCTGCGCAAGTCGCTGCATGCACCACCCGGTCAGCAGAACCCTGGCTCCGCATGCACGCAGGGTTACCTGCTGCGTCCTACATTGCGCGTCGTCGATGACGCGAACGTGGGAGCGATTGGCGGCACTGTCGACGCTGCGTTGCTGACCGAGGGCTGCCTGCCGAAGGTGTACGTGTTCTCGGGCACGGGCATCACGCCGGACGATCTGGAAGAGACGGGCGCCACACCCGATGAGGATCCGCTGATCGTCGCCACGGTCGACAACGACAACGGCAGCAGCACGGTCTATTCCTATCGCGCAGCCTTCCTCACACCCGGACCCTATACGGTCGCCTTCACGTGCGGCGATGACGATCCGACCAACGATGACGTATTGACGTTCGTGGGAACGCAGAACGTCACGGTACAGAACAACCTGATTGCCGAAGCGAACTTCGCACCGCCACCGGCGCCCTGAGATCGCGGTTCTCCCTGACCCTCTCTGCTCGCGGGGGAGGGTTTTCTTTTTGTTCGATCAGTGATCGCTGGAGAGCCTATTGCTGGCGAGACGCGTCACGCCCGCATGCGCCTCCAGCCACTTGCGGATCCGGCTGGCATCGGCCACGCGGGTGTACTTACCCGCCGAATTCAGCAGCACCATCACCACTGGACGATCCTGGATGGTCGACTTCATCACCAGGCAGCGGCCCGCATCCGCGGTATAGCCCGTCTTCGACACGGTGATATCCCAATTCGGCTTCGTCACTAACGAATTCGTGTTGCGGAACTCGAGCAGCGTCTTCCCCGCCTTCACCGTGTAGCGCTCGTCCGTGGAATAGCGGCGAATGTCGGGATCGCGGGACGCGGCGATCACGAGCTTGGCCAGATCCGACGCGGTAGACACGTTCCCAGAAGACAGGCCGGTCGGATCAGCGAAACGCGTGTGGGACATGCCAAGCGATTTCGCTTTGATGTTCATCGTGCGGATGAATGCCTTGAGACCGCCGGGATAGTTTCGACCCAAGGCGTGTGCCGCGCGATTCTCCGAGGACATCAATGCCAGATGCAGCAGGTCGGCGCGCGACAGCTTCGTACCGAAAGCCAGGCGTGAAGTGGAGCCGTGAACGGTGTCGCGGTCCTCGCGCGTGATGGTCAGGATCTCGTCCATCGGCTGCTGACCGTCGAGCACGACGAGCGCGGTCATCAGCTTCGTGATCGAGGCGATCGGCATCACTTGATCGGCGCGACGCGCATAGACGACGGATGAGTCGGACTCGTCGAACACCAGCACCGCGTTGGAACGCACGTCAGGGCGAGAGCTGGGAACCGCGGCGCTTTGGTTCTTGCGCGTCGCTGCCACCAGCGAATCTTCGCGTACAGCCGATGACGGCACCTCGACCGATGGATTTGCGTGCGCCAGCTGCACGAGCAAGGCGGGCACGAGCCATAGCCAGCGTACTTTGGAAGGTTTACTGCACATGCCCTCTCGAGTTCCCGCGTGTTGTTGCTTTGGTTGTCGCGTCGTGCCGCGAATCTACAGGTTCATCGCCGTGATGAAAACGAGTTACGTAAAGAATTCTCGCAAACGACCTTAGCGCACTCGCCCACGCAACGCCGTGAGTCGTTCCCTGTTTTCTGATCGGAGCTTCTGGAGGTTTCAGCGATGGGTCCCGCATTCGCATGTGATCCCCGTCACGGTGCTCGCGCGGCTTCAACTGGATCTGCGCGCTCGCAGCAGTCGATAGGCCGCCGGAATCACCAGCATCGACAGCAGTGGTGCGGTGATCATGCCGCCGACCATCGGGGCCGCAATACGCCTCATGACCTCCGAACCGGCGCCTTGCCCCCAGAAGATCGGCAACAGGCCAGCAATGATCACGGCCACCGTCATGGCCTTCGGACGTACCCGTAACACAGCGCCTTCGCGCAAGGCATCGTCCAGCACCGCTGGCATCAAGGGCGCACCGGCCGTCACACGAGCGGCGATGGCGTGCTGCAAGTACAGCAGCATCACCACACCGAACTCCGCGGCGACCCCGGCCAGCGCGATGAAACCCACGCTGGTCGCGATGGACAGATTGAACCCCAGCACGTAGATGAACCAGATGCCGCCCGTCAACGCGAACGGCAGCGTACCCAGAATGAGCGCGGCTTCGTCGAAGCGGCGGAACGTCAGATAGAGCAGCACGAAAATGATCGCGAGCGTTGCGGGCACGACGATGCGCAACCGCTCGTTTGCACGCTGCAGATACTCGAACTGGCCCGAGTACGACACGCTCGTTCCTGGCTGCAGCTTCACCTCTCGCGCCACGATCGCCTGCAGATCCGCCACCGTGGAGGCGATGTCACGGTCACGCACATCCACATAGATCCAGCCGGATAACCGCGCGTTCTCCGTCTTGATCATGGGTGCACCCTCGCTCAACCGCAGAGTCGCGACGGTGCCCAGCGTGATCTGTTGTTTGGCAGGCGTGAGGATCGGCAGTCGGCGCAGCTCTTCGATCGAGTCGCGCAGCTCTCGCGGATAGCGCACGTTAATCGGAAAACGGGCGAGGCCTTCCACTGTCTCGCCGATGTTCTCGCCACCGATCGCGGAGCTCACCACCGATTGCACGTCCGCAACGTTCAGCCCGTAGCGGGCGGCCAGTGCGCGGTCGATCTCGACTTCGATGTAGCGCCCGCCCGTGAGGCGCTCTGCCACCGCCGAACTGACACCGGGCACCTGCTTTGCGACGCGCTCGATCTGTTGTGCAACCAAGTCAATGTCGGGCAACGAGGTGCCGGCGATCTTCACGCCCACCGGACTCTTGATACCGGTTGCAAGCATGTCGATGCGATTGCGGATGGGCGGGACCCAGATGTTCGTGAGCCCCGGCACACGCACGCGCTCGTCGAGCTCGGCGATGAGCTTGTCCGGGGTCATGCCGGGCCGCCACTCGCTGCGCGGCTTGAACTGAATCGTCGTCTCGAA
>CBJNAT010000095.1:0-7959 GCA_966434585.1 uncultured Gammaproteobacteria bacterium
AGCAGTGAGCAGTGTGGAAGCGGACTGCGTCGCTTCGCGGCTGCGGCGCGGCATGCCGGACCGCGCCCCGATGGCGATACCGTCGCTTTCTCGCAGCCACTGACTCCACACCCGACTCGCAGCGCGTTCCACGTCGAAGGCCGATTCGTGGACGGGAACGTGCTGATACCGGTGCCGCAGTCCCTTAGCCAGCGAGAAGTCATCCGCGCGTACAGCGCGCTACGGGCCGCCCTCGACGATGAGCGCCCCCGGACCGAACGAAACTACGACCGCGGCGCGGCACGATCATGAGCGCCACCGACGATCGGATGAATCGACGCCTGCGTGCCGCTGCACAAGCTGCGGAATGGGCCAGCGCGCCGCAGAACGAGATGTCCGAGCAGCAACGCGGCGAATTCGTGGATTGGTTGCGTGAATCGCCGTTGCACGTCGCAGAGATGCTGCGCTTCGAGCAGACACGCAGCGCACTGGCCGAGTTTAAGCAGTGGGATGAAGTTCGCTCGGATACAGCGCTCGCACAGCAGCCCGACGTGGTCGTGCCGTTATCTGCGTACGTGCCGCGGCGCGCGCCGGCCGCGCTCGGCTCATCCTGGCGCAAACCCTTGCGATTGGCCGCCTGTGTTGCCGCGCTGCTCATTGCTGGGGGCGTCTGGTACTTCGCGCGTCCCGTTGCGACGACCGTCATCAGCACCCAACATTTGGAACGGCGCGAGATGACCTTGGCCGATGGCAGCGTCGTGAACATCGCACCCGACAGCGAGCTGCGCATCACGCTCACGGCCGAGGAGCGCAGTCTCGTGCTCGATCGCGGGGAAGCGCTGTTTCACGTAGCGAAGGATCGGCTGCGGCCCTTCGTCGTCACGGCGGACCACACGCGGGTGCGCGCGGTGGGCACCACGTTCAGCGTTGCACGACAGCCGACCGGCATCGTGATCACCGTGGCCGAGGGCCGCGTGGACGTGAAGCCGCGCACGCCAGCCCGCAATCCTGACCCTCGCGGCGAAGGCGTGATATCGCTCGGTGCGAACGAACAGGTCACGGTCTCGCCCGCCGGCATCGCCGGTCGCACGCGCAGCGTCGACGGCTCGGCGGCGCTCGCCCGCGTCGCAAGTCAGCTCGTCTTCGAGAACGACTCGGTGGCCGAGGTCGCGCAGCGCTTCAACAATCGCAATCGAGTACAGATCCGGATACTGGATCCCCAGCTCGCGGCGCGTCCGGTGAGCGGCATCTTCAATGCATCGGATCCGCAATCGTTCGTCTCCTTCCTGGAAGCGGCTGCCGGCGCGCAGATCGTGAAGCACGGAGCGCAGGAAATTCTGGTCGGCGCTCCACCCGATCGAAGCGCATCGCAGGACGCGCGTTGAAGCTGCTGCATCGGTCCACTTGAGCCTGTGGCCCCATCCGATGCGCACATGGGCATCACCACTTCGCCGCCTCGGCGGTAGCGCGGCCGCGGCATGAGCCGGCACGCTGGCCGTCTGGCGAGCGGACTGTTGTGCTTCGCGCTCGCATCGATTGCAGGCGCGGGTGCAGCGCCAACGCGAGCGGCGCAGTCGCGCTTCGAACTCGACATCGAACGACAGCCACTGCAGGCCGCGTTGCAGGAGCTCGCACGCGTGACCGGCTTGCAGATCGCCGGTTTCAGCGACGTGAGCGTGGACGTCGAGCGAACGAACGCCTTGCACGGCCGCTACACCGCGGCGCAAGCGCTCGACAAACTCTTGCAGGGTACGGGGCTGACGTATCGGTTCGTGAACGATCGTACGGTGGCCATCGTGCGCCGTAACGCACCGGCCCCGGTGGACGGCGGCGAATCCTCTGCGCACCGCAACGAGGCCACGAAGTCTGGGCTGCCATCCGGCACATCCGCACCGGGACGCTGCTCCACCGAACATGAATCGTCACCGGTGCGCTGCGAGCAAGGTGCGGCAGGACCGTCGCATCGTGCGTTGGACGAAGTCATCGTCACCGCTCGCAAGCGTGAGGAGAACCTGCAGAGTGTGCCGGTCGCGATCACCGCACTCTCGGGCGAGGTCCTGCGCCATCGCAACGTGCACGCGTTGGAAGATTTGCGTTTTCAGGTCCCGGCGTTGCAGATCTCCCCCTCCCCGTTCGGTGCCGCGGTCCCGGGCATCAGTATCCGCGGCCAGCGTCAGCTCGAGGCCATCATCACGCTCGATCCCGCGGTGGGCGTGTACTTCGCCGACGTTGTCTGGGAGCGTCCGCACGGGTCGAACGCCTCGCTATACGACCTCGAGTCGATCCAAGTGCTGAAGGGCCCGCAAGGCACACTCTTCGGGCGCAACACGACCGGAGGTGCGGTGCTCATCTCACCGCATGCGCCGAGCTTCGATGGCATCGGCGGGTATGGGGAGGTGGCCGCCGGCAATTACGCCACTCGCCACTTCGAGGGGATGTTGAATGTGCCGTTCTCGTCGCGGCTCGCCATGCGCATCGCCGGCAAGCTCAACGAACATGCCGGTTATGCGACGAACCTTGTCGATGGCTCTGAGAAAGACGACGCGGACGATCAGTCGTTGCGCCTCGCGCTCGCATTTCGACCGAACCAGGATCTCGAGTCGAACACCGTGTATCAGTATTTTCTCTCGCGCACGCACGGCAACGCCTGGCGTCTCGGTGGCGTCAATCCTGGCGGCACGGTGGCGAACGTCGCGGCGGGTGGCGGAGTCGAGGTGGTGCAAGACCTCGAGGACACGTTGGCGCTGCTCGACACGCGCGGCTGGCATCAGGTGATCAACGACCAGCAACGCCGCGAGCGAATCGAAACGCATCACGCCTCGAACACGACCTCCTGGGATCTCGGCGCCGTCACCTTGAAGAACATCGTGGGCTGGCGTCAGATCGACAGCTTCGCCGCCACCGACTACGACGGCAGCGCCGTGAAGCTGCGCACGACGGCCGCACTCGATGATGGCCTGCCGCAGGGACCGATCACGGTGTTCAACTCGCAGAATCTACTGCGCGTGCATCAATGGACCGAAGAGTTGCAGCTCCTCGGCACGACATTCGATGGGCTGCTCGATTGGATCGCAGGCGTGTACTACTTTCGCGAAGCCGGCCGCGACACGCAGAGATCGGATTTGTTCGGCCGGCGCATCAACGATGGTATTGCCGAAAACCGCAGCTACTCCGTGTTCGCACAGGGCACACACAAGCTGCCCTGGCTCCAGGGCCTGTCGCTGACCGCCGGCGTGCGCCACACATGGGACGAGCGCCGCATCGAGCAACGGCAGAAGCTCATGCTGCCGGGCGATGAGCAATTTCGCTGTCGCCTGCTTGCTGAACCCGTTGCTCAGGGAGACTGCGAGCGTCGGCGCACCTACTCTGACGACGCACCGTCCTGGGGTGTGACACTGGACTACAAACTCACTGCCGACACGATGGCCTACGTCGCACGCCGCCGCGGCTACAAGTCGGGTGGCCTGCAATTGCGTGCGAACGCGCCGAGCGAGCCCGCAACGTTCAATCCGGAATTCGTCGATGACTGGGAGCTCGGCCTGAAGTCGACGCTCGAATGGCGCGGCATTCCGCTGCGCATGAATGCCGCGATCTACCGGCAGGACTATGACGACATTCAACGCACCCTGTCGCTGCAGTTGCCGGGATCGACGCAGCTGATTACCACTGTGTTGAATGCTGCCAAAGCCACGATTCGCGGCGGCGAGCTCGAGTTCGTCGTGCAGCCGTTCGAGCCGCTCGAGCTATCGGGGTTCATCAATGTCACGCGGCCAAGGTACGACTCTTTTACGCAAATCTCGGCCACGGGAACCACGGCGGATCTCTCCGCGAGCGAGTTCGCGCTCATTCCCGAGCGAGTCTTCGGCACGAGTTTGAAAGTGCAGCTGCCGTTACGCGAGCAGTTCGGCACGCTCGCGCTGCGCGGCCAGTGGTACCGGCAAAGCGACATGAAAATGACGGAGATCAATAACGCCGATGGAGTGAACACGGGCGACGGTCGCGTTTCCGGGTACGCAATCGCCGACCTGTACGCAGACTGGAGCCAGGTCATGGGCCGACCGTGGAATCTGCGCTTGTACGTGCGCAATCTCAGCAACAAGGACTATGCAACCGGCGGCATCTCGGTCTTCCCCACCACGGGCATCTACTCCTACAACCTCGGCGCGCCACGCACCTACGGCCTGCAACTGCGGTATCGCTTTGGTATCGAGCAGTAAGGTCCTGCCGCAAAAGTTCGCGTCCTGGGAGGCCACGGACGCGCCTCAACCCGTCTTTGTTGTGGGCGCCAAATGTCACTACGGCTGCCGCCTTCACAACTTTCATAACAGCGTGGGGATCACTCGCATGAGCGTACGTGCTGCCATTCGTTCACTCCTGTATCCAACCGCACGAAGCGTCGGGTCCCTGCTGGCCGCGGCGACGGCGTATGGCGTCCTGGCGACGCCCTCGGCGTTTGCGCAGGACACATCAGAGCCCAGAGCCGGCCTTGGACTCGACGAAGTCATCGTCACTGCCCGTCGACGCGAGGAGAGCATGCAGAGCGTACCGGTCGCGATCACCGCGATGAGCGGCGAAGCGCTGCGCGATGCACAAGTGCAAACCCTCGAGGACGTCCGTTTTCATGCGCCGTCCTTCCAGGTTTCTCCCTCTCCCTTCGGCTCAGCCGTGCCTGGCATCAGCATCCGCGGCCAACGCCAGCTCGAAGCACTCATCACCTTGGATCCGGCCGTGGGCGTCTACTTCGCGGACGTCGTGATGGAGCGCCCTCACGGGACGAACTCGTTGATGTACGACCTGCAATCGATCCAGGTACTCAAGGGCCCGCAAGGCACGCTGTTCGGTCGTAACACCACGGGCGGCGCCGTGCTGCTGTCGCCGAACAAGCCAGACTTCGGCGGTTTTGGCGGCTCCGTCGAGGTCACCGGGGGCAATTACGACACGCGCAACATCGGCGCGTCCTTGAACCTGCCGATCAACGACAAGCTGGCCCTGCGCTTCGCCGGCCAGTGGAATCAACACGACGGCTACACGAAGAATCTCTTGGACGGCTCGCATCGCGACGATCAGGATGACAAATCGTTCCGCGTGGGCCTCACGTTCAAGCCGACTGACGACATCGAGTCGACGACCTTCTATCAATACTTGAAGTCGGAGAACAACGGCGGCAGTTGGCGGCTGGCGGGCGTCAATCCGGCGAGCGCCCTCGCACTCGCAGCGGTCGGCGGCGGAGCCAACGTAGTGAGTGCGATGCAGGCCACGCTCGCGCTGCTCGACGACTCCGACTGGCACGATGTCGTGATGGATCAGACTCAAGGTGAAGAAGTCGAGACTCACCGTGTCACCAACACGACGGCATGGACGATCGGCGGCATCACCCTGAAGAACATTGCCGGCTGGCACCAGGTCAACAGCTTCAGCGCGTTCGATTACGACGGCAGCGCGGTCGTCTTGAATCGAACGGCGGCGGCGGACAACGGCCTGCCACAGGCGCCCGTCACCGTGTTCAATTCGCAGAATGACCTGCGAGTGCACCAGTGGAGCGATGAATTCCAGGTGCTCGGCAACGCACTCGACGACAAGCTCCAGTGGATCACAGGCCTGTACTACTTCCGCGAGAAGGGACCGGACACACAGACATCCGATCTATTCGGACGACGCATCAACGATGGCACGGGCAAAAACACCAGTAAATCGGTGTTCGCTCAAGCGACTTACCGACTCCCCGTAGAAGGCCTGTCACTCACTGCAGGCGCCCGACACACATGGGACGACCGATCGATAGAGCAGCGCCAAAAACTGATGTCCCTGCAAAATCCGGCCGTGCCAGGAACCGGTCTCGCCTACGCTTGCCGCTTGACGGACCCCAATGGTCCTCTGAACCCCTGCGTACGCAACCGCTCCTACAGCGATGAAGCCCCATCGTGGAACGGGTCACTGGACTATGCGTTCGCTGCGAACTCCCTCGTCTACCTCACGCGTAGTCGCGGCTACAAATCAGGCGGCCTGCAGTTGCGCGCCAATTCGTATCTCGAGCCCGCGGACTTCGAGCCCGAGTTCGTAGACAACTGGGAATTGGGCTTGAAGACGACGTTCGATATCGCAGGCATGCCGATGCGCATCAACATTGCGGCCTACGATCAGGACTACACGGACATTCAACGCACCGTCTCCGTGCTACCGCCCGGTGGAGCCGCGCTGGTCACGACGGTGCTGAATGCGGGTGAGGCAACCATCAAAGGTGGCGAGCTCGAGATCAACTTCCGACCGATTCAGTGGCTCGAGCTCTCCGGCTTCGTGAACATCATCGAGGCTGACTACAAGGAATTCGAGCAGGTGGGAGGCACCGCCGCCGCACCTGTCATTCTCGATGTTTCGGACAGCGACTTCGCGATGATTCCCGAGAAATCATATGGCGCCTCGGCTCGCTTCGAGCTGCCGCTAGCCGGCGAGCTCGGCAGCCTCGCGCTGCGTGGCTCGTGGTACAAGCAGACCCACATGGAAGTCACGGACATCAACGTGGTCAACGGCGTGCGAGTGGGTGAAGGGCAGATCCCCGGTTACGACACGTTCGACGCATCGCTCGATTGGAGCAACGTCATGGGCCAGCCGTTCGATGTCCGCGCCTACGTGAGGAATTTGACCGACGAGGAGTACGCCACCGGAGGCATCTCGGTCTGGTCAAGCGGCATGTACTCCTTCAATCTCGGCGCGCCGCGCACCTACGGTCTGCAGCTGCGCTATCGGTTCGGTACGGAGAACAAGTAATCTCGATGCGGCCGGAGCTCGCATGAGCTCCGGCCACTCTGCCGCGAATAGTTCATGTCGATTGCGTCGCCGCCAGCGCGGCGCGCAGCTCGGCCTTGCGCACTTTGCCGCTCGGCGTGCGCGGCAATTCGCTGAGGATGACGAGCTTCTCGGGCGTCTTCTGTTTCGCGCACCCTGCGGCGGCAAAGTGGCCAATCACCTCATCGAGCGTCAGAGACGCGCCCGGTTTCGGGATCACACAGGCACACACTTCCTCGCCGTACTTTGCATCGGGCATGGCGATCGCCGTGGCTTCGGACACCGCCGGGTGCCGCAGGAGAATGCCTTCCACTTCCATGGATGAGATGTTTTCCCCGCCACGAATGATCAGATCCTTCTTGCGATCCGTGATACTCAAGTAGCCGTTCGCATCCAGGCGCCCGACATCGCCGCTGCGAAACCATCCATCGGCCGTGAAGCTCTCTGCGTTGTGTGCAGGATCGAGATAGCCGACGAACTGCTCGGGCCCTTGCAGCAGGATCTCGCCTTCGCTTCCCAACGACACTTCGCGATCCGCTTCATCCACTATGCGCACTGCGCTGCCGGGTAGCAGCTTCCCGTCCGTCGTCGCACGGATCTCGAGTGGATCCTCCGCGCGATAGCACGAGATCGTCGAATGCTCGGTCGAGCCATACGCCCGTCCCGCGGTGATGCCATGCCTTGCTGCCAAGTGAACGTGCTCGGGTGTGACCGTTGCGCCGCCCAGCCCGAACAATGTCAGCGAGGAGATGTCGCGCCCATCCCGCTGGGCTGCTTCCAGGAGACTCATCAAAAAAAACGGCGGACCGCCTGATTGCTCGATGCGCAGCTCGCGCACGAGCTGTGCCGCCGTATCGGCATCCCATCGTTCCATCATCACCATCGGCACGTTCCAAAACATCGGGCGCATCAGGAAGTTGAAACCCTGAATGTGGCCTGCGGGCGTCGGATTGAGGAACGGCCCATGGCATTGGAAGAAAGGCATCGACCACTCGCACACGGTCGTGTTGTGCGACTGTTGCACGCCCTTCGGCTCCCCGGTGGTTCCAGACGTGAACAGCAGGAGCGCCACATCGTCGGGCGACTGCGTCGCTGGCGGGAGCTGCGTGGTCGCGAGCTGCTCGAACTCCTTGTACAAGCGGGCACCGCGCGTCGCGCGCTCACCCAGCACAATTAAGTGTTCGAGATCCGGTGTAG